>JALZOE010000285.1 GCA_030857325.1 Acidobacteriota bacterium | reverse complement strand
GCATCATCCGGCGATAAATGGTTCGGATATTCAGCGGCTGATTCTTCACCGCACCACTCGGAAACAGCCATCTTTTATCGGCGCCCGCTCGTTGCCACAAACTCAATGTCTGAGCGACGTCCGACGACAGATAAAGAATGCGGTCAACCTGTCCTTTGCTATTGTTGACACGCACCGTACCGGCAGTGGAATCAATGTCGGTCCATTGCAAATGAGCGACTTCGGAAACACGCAGCCCGCAGCGCAGCATCAGCAGAAACATCAAACGGTCAGGCACTTTATCAATCACGCGAAAGAAATGCCTGACATCCGCTTCAGCCATCGGCTTAGGCAAATGCTGCGGAGCGAAAACGCGATGCCTACGTCTGACGGGCGCCTGCCGCATCTTCTCCTCATCGACGAAGAAATCGAACATCGCGGCGAGCATACTCAAAGTGTTGTTAATGGTTGCCGGTGCTAGACCGCTCCGACTGGCAGAGCCGACAAACTGCTCGACATCGGCGGCAGTTGTTAAATATAAGTCAGCCGATAACTGACGGCAGCGTGGTTTGGGTTGATGATTCAGAAAGCGACGCAGACAGGAAACGACGACGAGCAGCGTCCCGTCGGCATAATTGCGCGATTGCAGATAATGCAGGTACTGTTTAAATTGGCACTGAGCGGCACCCGAAAGCGAACTTATCTTCCGGCTCAAAGCAAAACAATCCAATTGCGACATGGTAAAATCCTCCTCAAATAGTCGATGAAAGACACTTTAAGAGAGGTCGGCTCGGATTGTCTACATAAGATTAGTTTTTGGACAGGGCAGGTTAATTGCCTGCTTATCGTTTATATTGATTTGATTTGATTCAGGAGATTCCGCGCCTGCTTTGTAATAATCAATTCTTTATCTTTCGTTAATTCGCCGCCCATTCCGACGGCTAAAGCTCCGGCTTTGATATAATCAACCGCGTCCTCTAAATTTACGCCGCCGGTCGGAACGATTTCAACGTGCGGAAATACCGTTTTGACCGCTTTTATGTAAGACACGCCGCCCATCGCGCTGACGGGGAAAACTTTTACCATATCGGCTCCGGCTTTTTTGGCGGTATAAATTTCAGTCGGAGTCAGAGCGCCGGGCATTACGGTAATTTCATTTTGATTGCAGAAAGCGACGATTTCCGCGTTAAAAGCCGGGCTGACGATAAACTCCGCGCCGGCTTCGATACATTTTTGCGCCGTCTCTTTATCTAAAACCGTTCCGGCGCCGATAATCGCCGTTTCTTTATACTGACCGGTTAATTCAGCAATCAATCGAGGCGCGCCGGGAATCGTCATTGTTACTTCCAAAACATCGATGCCGCCTTTGATTAATGCTTTGATTATAATTTTTGCCGTATCCGCCGAACGGGTGCGAATGACGGGAATAATTTTGGTTTCTTTAATTCTTTCGATAATCTCGATTTTTTTCATTTATATTTCATCGTTGAGCGATGGCGCCGCCGCCGCCGCCGATTAGATTTTCCACTTCCCGCAGAGTCGCCGCCGCATTGTCGCCCGGCGTCGTCATCGAAAGCGCGCCGAGCGCTGCGCCGCACTCGACCGAATACTGCGCGCCGCGTCCCGCCAGAGAACCGTAAATAAAACCGGCGGCAAAAGCGTCGCCGCTGCCGACTCTATCGAAAACCCCGATGTTTTCGTAATCGCGGGCTTTATAGATTTGATTTTCATAAAAACAAACGGCGCTCAAATCGTGGCGGCTCGCCGAGTGAACTTCGCGCAAAGTCGAGATGACCGCCTTCAAATTCGGAAACTCCTCAATCATTTTTTCAGCGGCGCGGCGAAATTCGCGTTCATCGAAATTCGACAATTTCGAGTCGAAATCAAACACGCCGAAAGCGACGTCGGCAAACGGCAGAAGTTTGCGATTGAGCTTATTGGCTGATTGGCGTCCGCCGCGCGTTTTCCATAAAGAATCGCGGTAATTTAAATCGTATGAAACAATCGCGCCGCGCTCTTTAGCAATCCGCATCGCTTCGTTTGCCGTCTCCGGCGTCGTCTCCGAAAGCGCGGTAAAAACTCCGCCGGTGTGAAACCAGCGCGCGCCTTTTTCGCCGAAGATTTGCCGCCAATCAATATCGCCCGCTTTTAATTGCGAAACCGCCGTGTTCGCCCGGTCGAAACACGACGACGGCGGACGCAGACCGAAACCGCGCTCGATAAAATAAATTCCGTTGCGCGTGTTCGCGCCTGTGCCGTCGTGTTCGCGCCACAGAATTTCAGAAGCGTCAACGCCGCCCTGCAAAATAAAATCTTCGGCAAGGCGACCGAGCGCGTTATCGGCTAAAGCCGTTACGATTGCCGTCTTTTGCCTGAAAACTTTCGCCAGACTGCGGGCGACGTTGTATTCGGCGCCGCCGTCGAACACGCGGAAACTGCGAGCCGTTTGAATGCGTTCATTTTCCGGGTCGAACCGCAGCAGAACCTCGCCGAGCGAGACCAAATCCCAACGGTAATTTTCCGGCGGTTTGTTGTTAAAAATGTTCATTTTTGAAGTCGTAATTTCCTAAATCGAAATGGCGTGTTTTATCTTAATCCGACGCTTTCCCGCGCTTTTTATTTTTGATTAAGCGAATCGTTTCAACATTTAGGCATTCGTCAAATCCGACTATTTTTCCGCGCTGATTATCCGGCGGCTTTCGGCTGCGCCGCCCGCGTTAAACGCCTCGATGGAGAAATAATATTTGACGTTTTTGTTCAGCCCGTTCATCATCAGCGAATTTCCTTTGTTGACTTGATAGCTGCCGTAAAGTTTTTTCGGCGAAATGCCGAATCGAATCGTGTAACCGTCGGCGTTCGGCGACGATTGCCAATTTAAAACCGCTTTTCTGCCGTCGTTCGGATTGCGCCGCACGGTAAAATTTTTGACTTCGGCGGGTTTCGCCCGCGAAGCGTTTCCGAAAACGCGCAAATCGCGGACGGCAAATTTTCCGCTCGCGGCGCGGAAGTTGGTTAATTTAATAAATCGCCCCTTTGCCGCCTTTGAAAATTCGATGTAATCGTGCGGCGCATCTTTTTGATTTCGGCTTTTATCGACGAGCGTTTTCCAATTTTTGCCGTCGTCTGAAATTTCCAAAACGTATTGCTGGTAAATTCCCGGCGCGCGTCCTTTAGCGGTCGAGTCCTGTTCGGCGAAGTTTATCTGCACGGCATTAATGTTTGAAACCGTTTCCAAATCAACGCTTAACCATTCGTCTTTCGCGCTCGATTCGCCGCTCCAAACAGTCCGAACATCTTCGTCAAAGGCGTTTTCGACCGGACGATTTTCGAGCGTCGAAGAAGCCGTCGCTTTTTTGCCGAAAGACAAAAGCATCCAATCGGTTCGATTTTTATCGAGCGGATTTCTAACCATTCCGGGCAAAAACTGCGGGTAATCGCCGAGATATGTGTTTGTCCGCATCACGCCGTCGGCATCGAATCCGGCGGGAAAAATCCCCAACCGCCGTTCAAATTTATGCGCAACGGAAATCACCATTGTTGCGACGCGCCAGTAATTTCCCGCCTTATCCTTGAAAGTTCCGGCGTGTCCCGCGCTGCCGATAAATCCGCCGGGCTTATATGAAAACGGGCTATATTGCTGATAAACAAAATCCTTGTCCGGCGATTTCGACGTATAAACTCCGTCGGCGTAAGTTTTCCAAATCGTGCCGGGCGCGGAATACTGCAAATAATACGTGCCGTTATGCTTTGTCATCCAAGAGCCTTCGATATACGGTTCGACGCGGTTGACGCCGTTTCTGACGTAGCCGAGATTGTCTTCGCCCGCCCCTTCCCAGCCGTGTTCGGCGGAGTTGGCGTTCATCAATTTAACGGGCTTAGCAACGACTTTGAAATTTTGTTTCGGGTCGAGTTCGACAACCGAGATGCCGCCGTCGAGCGACGCGCCGAAATAAAGATAAAGCCGCCCGTCGTCATCCAATAAGAACGCGGGGTCGGCGTATTCGTCAATATCGGCGACTTTGCGCCAGACGCCGGTTTTCGGGTCGTCGGTTTCGTAAACTTCTTTCAAGCGGTGCGCGGTATAATATATTTTGTCGCCCAGAATTAAAATCGCGGGCGCGGGTTTTTCGAGCGGCAGACCTTTCGGCTCGACAAACGTCCAATCGCGCATATCGTCGGAGAACCAGTAACCGCCCGACGCCGACGCGAACAGGTAATAATCGTTTTTGTAAAGCGTAATCAACGGGTCAGCCGCCGTCCGGTGATTCGTTCCTCCGACCGAAGTGAAACTATAATTCAGATTAAGCGGATTGCAGAAAGTCTGCGGCTTCGTCTGCGCGAAAATGCCGCCGCTCGCCAGCAGAATATACAAAACGACGA
>JALZOE010000284.1 GCA_030857325.1 Acidobacteriota bacterium | reverse complement strand
CCGACTTCCTGACCTTTTTTATAAACGCCGGACAGATTCGGAATGACCTTTTCAGTTCCGATAACAAACATTCCGCCGATGTCTTTTTCGGTTGTCGAGTAAAGTTTGGAAGCTAAAATCAGGCTCGACGTGCCGAGTTTGTTTTCCTCGAACTTCGGCACGGTGAAACCGATGCGGCGAATCCCTTTATTGCCGGAGACGACATCGCGCACGACGACATCGACTTTATAAGTTCCGGGCGTTAAGGCGATCGCTTTTTGATAAACCGATTTGCGGTCGCGCGCTTCGTTCAAATCCGATTCGGTCGCGCTGGTCGTCGCCGAATCTTCAAAAACGCCGGAGCGTTTGCCCGAAACAGCCGTGATGCGTCCGAAAACGTTCATTCTAGCGGTTTGAATGCCGCCGACCGGCTCAAAAACGAGTTCCTTATTGTCCGCCTGAACCGTAAAGGTCGTAATCACGCGGTCGTCCGATTGACGGAAGAAATCGACCTGCATATCGAAATCGAGCGGATTATTATCGACCACGCCGGAATCGCCGCCGGCAAGTTCCTGCAAATCGCTGAATTTGACCTGCGGCGGACGCTGGAGAGCCGTTAAAACTTCAAGACGGCGAAACGGACTGTCCTGCTCGCGCTGGTAATTATTACCGCCGCCGTTATAGCGGTCGCCTTTATTGCTTAATCCGAGCTGTTCGGCGGTCGTCAAACCCGCGCCCGGAACATTCCGAAGCGCGTCTTTTTCGTTGGCATCGCGGGCGATTCGATATTCGCCCGTTCCGGTCGGGTCAACAAATTCGATTTCGATTCCGTCGCCGACATTATCGAGATGGCGGTAAAACCAGGTTTCAAACGGGTAAGTCGTCGTCGAGCCGCCGCCTTCGTAGCTCGGTCGGTCATAACTGCCGCCGCTCGGATGCGATTCGATTCCGTCCGGCTTGCCGAACGCGATATAAATTCGCCCGCGGTCGGTTTTCCAGCCCGGAATGCCGGACGCGAAATGCTCGTTGGCGTAAGCGATGCGCTCGTAATATTCTTCGCGGTATTCGTTTTCTTCGGTGTCGGGATTCGGGTCGCGGCGACGCCAGAAATTTTCGATAAAATTTTCGCGCTCTTCGTCGTTCGCCAGTTGTTTAAAGGCTTTTTTTTCTTCGCCCGTAATGATGTAAGCAACGTCTTTATTGACCCAATCAGCGTAAACCTTTTTAACTTCTTTTTTTACTTTTTGAACTTTTTGAGTCGGATCCTGGCTCGGCTGTTCCTGCGCCAAGCCGATTGAAACGCTCACGGCTAAAACCGAAGCCGACAACGCAAAATTACGAATGAATATTTTTTTAGACATAACGGTAAATTTCCTTCTTAAATACGTGCAATAGAAATTGCTTTCCCGCTTGTTCCCTGTTTGAATTTTTACTTTATTAAGATTTATTAAGATTTTAGATGGTAATTCTTAATTGTTCAAGATGCGGCAGAACCTGCGACGGTTGCCCGTTTCCAACGGTGAAAAAGTAAATAACAAACAAATTTCGGACGCTTTAATTTTCCCGTATTTGATTATCGAACACTTGGGCGAAATTTTCAACGATTCTGTCTTCGACCTCGGACAACGCCGTTTCGCGTCCCAGTAGTTTTTCCATCGACGTTACCGGCTCGCCTTCGCAGGCGATTATGAAATCGAAAAAACTCAAATCCGTGTTGACGTTGAGCGCGAAACCGTGCGTCGTTACCCAGCGTTTGATATGAACGCCGATTGCCGCGACTTTTCCGTCGTTTGTATGCACGCCGGTCAGACCTTCGAGACGAAAGGCTTCGATGTCGAAATCTTTCAAAGTTCCGATTAAAACTTCTTCCAAATCGCGCACGTATTTATGCACGTCTTCGCGGTCGGGTGAAAGACTGATAATCGGGTAGCCGACGATTTGCCCGATTCCGTGATACGTAACTTTGCCGCCGCGATTTGTTTCAAAAACCGAGACGCCGAGAGAGTTTAACTTTTCCGCCGACGCCAAAACGCCGATTTCTTTAGTCCGTCGCCCGATTGTAAAAGTGTGCGGATGTTCGAGCAGCAGCAGAAAATCTTTTTCGCGCCGCTCGATAACTTCAAGCTCGATTTCCTTTTGCAAATCCAAACTCTCGTCGTAAGCAAAATGACCGAGACGGCGAACTTCCAATTGTCTTTTTCGCATCTTTGATTATGATAGAATTTTCCCGACGAATTTACTATTTCAGTGAAAAACCGAATATGAAAACGAACAAAAACTTTTTGATGTTAATCGCGCTTTTCGCGTTTCTGGCGTTCATGACCGTTTCGGTGGACGCGCAGAGACGCCGGACGCCCGCTAAACGAACGCCCAAACCGGCGGCGACAATCTCGCCGTCGAGCGCGGAGATAAAACAAGGCGCGGAAAAGGTTTCGACTCAGCTAAAAAACGTTACGAAGTTTATATACGTTCTCGGCGGCGTCGCCGGCGGAATCGAAGACATCGACAAGGATTCGGGCAAAGTCTCGCGCGCCGCCGCCGACCTGAACGAGGAAAACAAACAAAAGGTTATTCAAACTATCAGAAACCTGCGCGCCGGACTCGCCGCGCTCGAAGTCGAATTTCGCACAAAACCGGCGCTGAAAAATTATCTGTTTCAAATTAACGGCATCACCGACATCGGCGGCAGCGCCGAAGACGAAGCGGCGGCGGGACAATTCGTCCAATCAGGCAAAACGCTTCTGCTCGTCGTCGAAAAACTCGCCGACACGCTCGCCGCCCTGCCGTAAAAAGTTCAAGGTTCAAGGTTCAAAGTTTAAGGTCAGTTTCGAGTTTTTAACTTTGAACTTTGAACCTTGAACCTTGAACTACTTTTCAAGATACGGACGCGACTGAACGATATAAATCCGCCCGTTCATAATTCCCCATTCGATGTCCTGCGTTTTCTGATTGCCGAACGCGCGTTTTATGTCGAGCGCGGCTTTCGCCAGATTTCTCGCCTGCAAATCGCTCAAAACGCGACCTTGTTCGGCGCAGAAATCCGGTTTCTCGACTAAATCGCCGTCGTCGTCAAAAACGAGCGCGTTTTTCTGCTGCGAAAGTGTCATCACGGCGACCGAATTCGATTTCGGATTAAACAAAATCTGTTCGGGAATGCCTTTATTGTCGGGAATTTTTGAGTTATGACCGCAAACCGCGCTGATATAAACCGAGTTTTTGTGCTGGTCGTCAAACGGGTCTTTGGTAATCATTACGCCGCCTCTGTCCATATCGACGCCGGTTTGAACGAGCGCCGCCATATAAACGTCCGTCTGGCTGACGTAATTCCGCACTCGCGCTTCGTATGCTTCAAATTTCCAGAGCGACGCCCAAACAAATTTAACCGCTTCGATTAGGTTTTCATCGGTTTTGACATTCGGCTTACTCGAATAAAGTCCCGCGCCGGAGAAATTCGGTAAATCTTCCGCGTTTGACGAGCTGCGGACAAAAACGCCGCGCCCGCCGAGCTGCGTTTTCCATTTCCGAACGACTTCCCGTTTTAACGTTTCGTCGAATGCGCCGCCTTGAATCTGCTTGCGAAACGCTTCGAGCCGCGCCCGCCGGATGCGCGGATTGTGGACAAAATCGTTGTCGTCAGTAAAAATCTCGACCATTTTGTCGAAACCGTTGTCCTTCATAAATTTGTCATACCAGTAAAAAGGAACGGTAAAGCCGTCGGGAACAATGATGCCGGGAATTTTGGCAAACATCATTTCGCCCAGATTAGCCGATTTCGAGCCGTAAATGATACTGTCTTTTTTCCGCATTTCTCGCAACGCGGCAAGTTTTTTGACGCCTAAATTGATGGGCGGAATTTGAATGTCGGGCGGTTTATTTTTCGGACTGTTTAAATCCTCTATATCGGCGCGTTTGATTTTATAATCGGTCAAGCTCGCGTCGAGTTTAACCCAGTAAGTATTTAATTCCTTGAAAAGTTTATCGGCGTCTTTGATGTAAACGTTCGGAATTCCCCAGCCGCGCGCCAGAATATTGACGTGCGAGAGCGGCGTCGAAGGTTTCGCCACGATAATTCCGCGCACGGGAGGCAGACTCAAGGGCAGTTCCTTTAAGACGACGATTTCGTTGTCGCCGATTTCAACCGTGTCGTCGAGCTTGTCGATAATGTGAATGCGCCCGACCGCTTCGCCCGTATTCAAAGCTAGATATTCCTGATTTTTGGCAATATCGCTCTGCAAAACTCTGTCGATGTCGAGGTCGGCGGAAACGTCATCCTGCCTGATTGAATTCGGTTTGTAATAAACTTTTTCAAAAAAAGTTTTGTTGATAACGTCGTCGGCAAGTTCGAGATGTTCGGCGGTCGCCAAATCGCCTTGATAAATTTC
>JALZOE010000283.1 GCA_030857325.1 Acidobacteriota bacterium | reverse complement strand
TGCAAAAGTCGGCGGGCGCGGTTCAGGAATTGATTGACGTTCTCGGCATTTAAATAGAAATAATAAAAATCAAAAAGTCCGACTACTACCGCATTTTAATTTTTGCAAAATTAGCCGGACTTTTAATTTATTTTTTTAGTCTTACTAACAGAAATTCCGTTTTCAACCTTTGAAAACTTGCCAACCGAAACGAAAAAGTGTTTAATGATAGTTTGCTTTGAGAGAGGCGATAATCCAATAAGGAGAGTGCAAATTTACTCTAATGGCTTTTATTTCAGTTAATAATAATGAAAATATTGAAAGTGCGCTGCGTCGTTTTAAGCGTAAAGTGATAACCGAAGAAATCATCAAGGATTTGAAAAAACACGCGCACTTCGTTCCGCCCGGACAAAAGGCGAAGCTCAAATCGGCAAACGCCCGCAAGCGCAACCGCAAGCGTTTTCGCCCGATGCGCTCATTCGGCAACAACCAGAATTCCAATCAAAATTCCAACCAGAATCAAAACAGATAACCGGCGCGGCAATATTTTTGAATTCTCGATGCGTGGATAGCGAAATAGTTTTATCTGAAATAACTATCGCTTTCACGCATCATTTTATTTTTGTATGAACGGGGAAAAACCGCGTATTCTCGTAACGAACGACGACGGCATTCACGCCGAAGGAATTATCGCGCTTGAAAACGCGCTGCTTGAGGTCGCCGACGTTTTCGTCGTCGCGCCCGTCTCGGAAATGAGCGGCGCGTCGCATAGTCTAACCTTGTCGCGTCCGCTGCGTATCCGGCAGATTGACGAAAGGCACTGGACGGTTGACGGAACGCCGACCGACTGCGTAACGCTCGCCTTAAACCGAATTTTCCCGCCTGAACACCGTCCGCATTTATGCGCTTCGGGCATCAATCACGGCGCGAATCTGGGCGACGACGCAACTTATTCGGGGACGGTCGCGGGCGCGCTCGAATCGACGATTTTAGGCGTTCCCGGACTCGCGTTCAGTCTGGTCGCCGCCGCAAGTTACGATTTTACGGAATCGGCAAAAATCGCCGCCCGGCTTGTCGCCAAAGCGATTAAACAAGGATTACCGACCGACACGCTTCTCAATGTCAACGTTCCGCAAGGCACGCCGAAAGGCATCCGCGTTACCAAACAAGGCTTTAAGGACGCGCGCCCGGTTATCAGCGAACACACAGACCCGCGCGGCAAGTTGTATTACTGGATTGGCGAAGAGCGCAACGGTTTTCGCGTCGAAGGCGGCACGGATTTTGAAGCGATTGACGAAGGCTTCGTGTCGGTTACGCCGATGCGAAGCGATTTGACGAATCATGGCGCGATTGAAATTTTGAAAAGCTGGAATGAATAAAGTTTACAGGTAGTTTCAGGCAGTTGCAGAGTTGAAGCCGCCGCTAACCTCTCATAACTATCTGCAACTCTCCGCAACTTCCCGCAACTACCTGTAAAATATTAAAGATGGACGAATATCAGATTCCGCGCGAGCGAATGATTGAGCGCCTTCGCGAGCATTACAAAATCAAAGATGAACGGGTTTTGGACGCGATGCGCTCGGTTCCGCGTCATTTTTTCGTGCCGGAAGCCTTGAAAACACAGGCTTACCGCGACAACGCGCTGCCGATTGCCGCCAATCAAACCATTTCCCAGCCGTTTATCGTCGCCCGGATGACCGAGCTTTTGGAATTAAACAATCAATCGAAAATTCTGGAAATCGGCGCCGGTTCCGGTTATCAATCCGCGATTCTCTCGCAGTTGGCAGAAAAGATTTACGCAATCGAGCGCGTTCCGCAGCTTGTCGGGGAAGCCCAACAACGAATAAACAAATTAAATATTCAAAACGTTTTTCTTCTCTGCGCCGACGGCACTAACGGTTTGGAAAAACACGCGCCGTTTGACGGAATCTTAGTTGCGGCGGGCAGTCCAAATCTTCCCGAACCGCTTCTCAAACAATTGAAACCGGGTGGAAAACTCGTTATTCCAATCGGCGAAAACCAAAAATCGCAAAAGCTGACGCGCGTTACGCGGACGGCGAACGGCTTTCAAACCGAAGATTTCGGCGACTGCTCGTTCGTGCCGCTGATTGGCGAACACGGCTGGAAAAACGGTTGACCAACCTGAAAAATTTAATCACAAAATACGCTTCTTGACATAAACCGCTAAAAACATATAAGTTACAAAGATAAACTTGTGATTACGGAAAAAAAAGAATTCAATTTGCCGAGCCGCGTCGAATCGGTCGAGCGGGCAGCGCAGGAAGCTGCGGAATTTGCCGCCGCTTCCGGTTTCGATGAAGCCGCGCTTTATGCCATCGATATGGCAGTGCGCGAAGCCGCCGCCAATGCCGTCAAGCACGGAAATAGAGAAGACGAAACAAAGCCGGTCGAAATTACGTTTGAAAACCTGGAAGCGGGTTTTGAAATTACAATCCGCGATTTCGGCGCAGGTTTTGCAGTCGAGGAAATTCCCGACCCGACAAATCCAGAAAATCTGTTGAAGGGAAACGGGCGCGGCGTTTTATTTATGCGCTCGTTTATGGAAGAAGTCGAATGGTTAAATCACACGGAAGGCGGTATGATTGTAAAAATGTTAAAAAGACGTTAAAAAGCGTCCCTTTCTTGGACTTTACCGGCATTATTAGTCTAAAATCTGCAAGCAAAACTTTTCTATAAATTTACACGAACAGGAGATAAAAATGGCTGAACTTAATATTACGGAACGACAGGCAGGCGACATCACGATTCTCGATATGAACGGCAAAGTTACAATCGGCGAAGGCAGCGTCGCGCTTCGCACGACGATTCGCCGTCTGCTCGGCGAAGGCAAAAAAAATATTCTTCTTAATCTCGGACAAGTCGGCTACGTCGATTCGAGCGGCATCGGCGAGTTTGTTTCAAGTTTTACCGCCGTCAATAAAGAAGGCGGAACGCTCAAACTTCTTAACCTGACGCAGAAAATTCAAGACCTACTGGCGATTACCAAACTTTTAACCGTCTTCGACGTTTACGAAAGCGAAAATGAAGCGTTAAGCAGTTTCAGCTAAAAACAATTTTTAATCGAAAAATTGAAAAGAATAAAGAATCTAATTCTTTATTCTTTTTTATTTTCAAACGCGGTCTTTAATTAAATTCAAATCTTTAACTTTCCGCCGCGCGTTTTAATCTGTCCATCAAAGCCAAGCCGATACCTTTTTCTTCAACCGTCTGGCAGAAAATCTTTTCGATTCCAGCGCGGTCGCACTGCCGGAAAAAATCGAAAACCGAATGGGCATAATCTTCAACCGACCGGCAGATTTTTACAAAATCAAAATCTGTTTCCGGTTCATCTAATCCGACAAATGCCTTTGACTTTGAACTTTGAACTTTGAACTTTGAACTTACTAAAATTACCTGCGCGCGCGGCGAATAATGGCGATGCCGCAAGCCCGGACTTTTCGCCCGCTCGCCTTTTTGCTTTTGATAAATCTGCGTTTCGGGAACTATTTCCCGTAATTGTTCGAGCGTTACCGCGCCGCTTCGCAAAACTAGCGGAACATCCGTCGTGCAATCGACAACCGTCGATTCCAAACCGATT
Organism: Acidobacteriota bacterium; assembly: GCA_030857325.1. Lineage (GTDB taxonomy): Bacteria > Acidobacteriota > Blastocatellia > Pyrinomonadales > Pyrinomonadaceae. The sequence goes on along the minus strand of JALZOE010000283.1, from coordinate 800 downwards.
TCCGTCGTCTCGCCTTGCAGAATACAGTCGATTCTGCCGTCCAAATCTTCAAAAACCGCCTGCCACGTCGTCGGACTTGGACGACCCGACAGATTCGCCGAAGGCGCGACGAGCGGCGTTTCGCACACGCGCAAAAATTTACGCGCCAATTTGTTTTTCGGCATCCGCACGCCGATAGTTTCAAGATTCGCCGTCGCAATTAAAGGAACTTCGCTTGCTTTCGGCAAAACGACTGTCAAAGGCGCGGGAAAAAACGCTTCGATAAACTTTTGCGCCGGTTCGGTGATTTCTTTAACCAATAATTTTATATCTTCAATTCTGCCGACGTGCGCGATTAACGGATTGTCGTTCGGTCGCCGTTTAGCTTCAAAAATTTTCGCAATCGCCTTTACGTCAAAAACATTCGCGCCTAAACCGTAAACCGTTTCGGTCGGAAAAGCGACCGTGCCGCCGCGTTTTATAAATTCTGCGGCTTCGATTGGCGAAATTGTTAAAATAGTTTTCATTACAAAAAAAAAGTTTCCCGCAAAGACGCGAAGAACGCAAAGGTAAAAGGCAGGTGTAAGTATTGCCGCCTCCCTGAAACCTATCAGCCAATTCCTTTTCTTTATCTGCGGTTAAATTTCTCGTTTCAACTCTGTATAAGTTAAAATCAAAGTTAAATGACTTTGGACGAAAAACTCAAAAATCTGCCGACCGCGCCCGGCGTTTATATTCACAAGAACGCCGACGGAAAAATCATCTATGTCGGCAAGGCGAAGAATTTAAAGAATCGCGTTCGTTCTTATTTTCAATCGGGG
>JALZOE010000034.1 GCA_030857325.1 Acidobacteriota bacterium | reverse complement strand
CCGCGTTGCCGTCGCCGACGGTTATAACTTCGATTCCTTCGTCGGCAAACGTTAAATTGACGACTTTTTGAATCGTTATCGAATCATCGGCTAACAACAGTTTTCGTTTTGACACAGACGGTTTTGCTCCTTTCTCGAACCTTGGGGTGAAATAATTGTCTGAAATTATTGTCTGAAATTATTGTCTGAAATAAAGTTTGTTAGTTTTGAAAACTATCATTTACGGCGGTTTACGTCAAGAAAAACAATCGCTCCCGAACCCGGCGTTTTCAGCTTTTCTGAACAAACATCCGAAGCATCGTCTGAAGTTGCGAGGTAGTAAAAGGTTTTGGCAGAAAGGCGACCGCGCCCGCCGAAAAACTTTCCGAGGAAAGACGCGGATTCTGCTCCGCCGTCATCATAATAACGGGAATTTTGAGCAATCGTTTTTCCGACTGCATATAGCGCACAAGTTCCGTGCCTTGAATATACGGCATCACGACGTCGAAAATCGCCGCCGTAAAATTTTCGCCCGTTTGAAGCAGTTTGTACGCTTCCTTGCCGTCGCGCGCCGAAACGACCGCAAAACCTTCCTTTTCCACAATTACTTTGACCAGACGCAGAATCGCCGGGTCATCGTCAGCGACTAAAACCTGTTTTTGCGCGTCGCTTCTCTGTTCAGTCATTAAAATTTATCCTTCTCGTCCGCTCTTTGAATGTTCATTCTAACAAAAATATCGTCGATTTTACGAACTCATCTCGTAATACCGTTTATTTACCAAATCCGCCGCCACAGTGATTGCCGTTTTCATACTCGACGCGTCCGCCTTGTTTCGTCCGGCGATGTCGAGCGCCGTTCCGTGGTCAACCGACGTTCTGATTAAGGGAAGCCCAAGCGTTACGTTGACAGACGCGCCGAACGACAGACATTTGACGGCAATCGTCGCCTGGTCGTGGTAGCAGGAAATCACCGCGTCGAACTCGCCTCTGAAGCCGCGCAGAAAAATCGTATCGGGCGAAAACGCGCCTGACGCGTCGATGCCGAATGTTTCACGGCAGGTTTTTATCGCAGGCAATATTTCATTAGCTTCTTCGCTGCCGAACATTCCGCCTTCGGACGCGTGCGGATTGAGTCCGGCAACCGCGATGCGCGCGTCTTTCCTTAAAATTCTGGAAATTTCACGGTGCGAAAATCTTATCAGTTCGATTAACTTTTCCTTTTTTACCAAATCAATCGCGTCGCGCAGAGAAACGTGCGTTGAAAGCAGAACGACGCGCAAATCTCCGGCGAAAAAACTCATCGCAAATTCTTTCGTGCCTGTTAAATGGGCAAGAAATTCCGTGTGTCCGGGATAATCGTAACCGCCGAGAGCGAGCGCTTTTTTGCTGATTGGCGCGGTCGCCATCGCGTCGATTTTTTTTTTCCGCCATAACTCGACCGCCGTTTCGATGTATTCGGCGCAGGCTTTTCCCGTTACGGCTGATTCTTCGCCCGCGGTTATTTTGCTCCCAAGATTATTTAAATTATAAACGAGCGTTTGATTGGCGTTCGGTGCAGAGTTTTCGCCCGCTTCGACGAAATCGCATTCGAGATTTAAATCCCGCGCCGTTTTTTGCAGAAACATTTTGTCGCCGATGACGATTGGCGTGCAGATTTTTTTGATTTTTTCGTCGGCGAGCGCTTTGAGAATGATTTCCGCCCCGATTCCGGCGGCGTCGCCCATTGTTATTCCGACACGCGGCAAAACTTTTTTGGGATTCAGTTGATTAAAGATTCGTCTCTCCGGTTCGGCATTCACGAAAATCATTTTATAACGAACCGGGCAAAAAATGAAAAACGAAAGATGGAAAATTATTTTTGATTTTCCATTTTCCATTTTCCGTTTTCCGTTAATTTACTTTCTGTCTTCCGCCTTGAACATATACTTGATGTTATGTTTCGGCAGCATAATATTCGGCGCGTCGGTGCGGTTTATCTTTATGGCATCGAGGTCGTACCATTCGATTGTGCCTTTTATCTGCTCGCCGTCCTGCAGAACGACGACCATCGGCGTCCGCGCGTCAATCTGCTTTTTATAATAAAAAGTTTCGGCGTTGGTTTCGACCGGCGGCGGCGTTTTTTTGCGCGGTTCGCTGCTGTCCATAGATTTTGCGGGCGCGCCGTGCGCGGTTGTTTTGTCCTTCATACGCTCTTTCTCGCGTTTTTTTGTTTAAGTTAAACGTAAAACCCGAAAATTTAATTTAATCGGCTTGCCGGCGGATAAAGGTCGGCACATTTATGTCTTCGTCCTTTTTCATATCTGAAGGATTGTAATTCGGAGCGGTTCGATACTGCACGTCCGGCAGATTTTCCGCCGGTCTGTTCATCGGCAGCATAACTTCGCTGCGATTGTCGAATCCGGTGGCGATAACCGTAATTTTTACGCTGTCCGTCATACTTTCGTCGAAAACCGTGCCGAAAATAATGTTGGCGTCCTCGTCGGCTTCCTGAAAAATCAAATCAATCGCTTCTTCAATTTCGTCGAGCGGCATATCTTTTGAGCCGGTGATATTGATAAGCGCGCCGCGTGCGCCTTTGATTGAGTTTTCTTCGAGCAGTTTCGAGTCAATCGCCGCCTTCATCGCTTTGACCGCCGCACCGTCGCCCGTGCCGTGTCCGATGCCCATCAACGCGACGCCCATTCCCTGCATCACAGATTTTACGTCGGCGAAATCGAGATTGATAATTCCGGGAACGGTAATCAAATTCGATATGCCCTGAACGGCTTGGAGTAGTATGTCGTCGGCGCGCCGAAAGGCGTCCATAATCGAAATTTTTTCTTCGACTTCTTTGAGTTTCGAGTTTGGTATCGTAATAATCGTATCGACACAGCCGCGCAGCTCGGCGAGACCTTCTTCCGCCTGGCGCATCCGTTTTTTGCCTTCGACGGTGAACGGTTTGGTAACGACGGCGACGGTCAGAGCGCCGAGTTCGATGGCGAGCGCGGCGATAACGGGCGCCGCGCCGGTTCCCGTGCCGCCGCCCAAGCCGGTGGTGACGAAAACCATATCCGCGCCTTCAAGCACGTCCATAATTTTTTCGGTGTCTTCGATAGCCGCCTGTCGTCCGATGTCGGGATTTGCGCCCGCGCCCAGACCGCGCGTCAACTCGCTGCCGAGCTGGATTTTTATCGGCGCTTTCGAGTCGTTCAAGGCTTGAACGTCGGTATTTACCACAATAAACTCGACGCCGACAATTCCGGCTTCAATCATTCGATTAACCGCGTTGCTGCCGCCGCCGCCGACTCCGATGACGATGATTTTCGCGCCCGTAATCGGCGGCTCGTCGATAAACATTGTGATTCCGTTATTTTTCATATTATGACCGTCCGTCCCGTTATTTTATGATACCTTTCCAAGAATTTTAACTTCCAAAATCATTTGCGGTGAAAATTCGAGAGATTTTTTGAATTCAACAATATATTGTGCCTTAGGCGAATCAGCATACAACGATTTGTGATAAAAAATCTAGTCGAAACATTAAATTTATCTGAATTTTCCCCGAAAATTTTCAAACCACTCGGCAACTTTTCTAGTTGACGATTTTCCGCTCGAATTATATTCGCGTATTTGCATTCGCATAGACGATAAAGCCAGCCCGCAGGCAACCGCCCATTCGGGACTTTGAACTTCATCGACCAATCCGCTGAAGTGTTTTCGCTCGATAAATCCGAGTCTGGTCGGCGCGTCGAAAACCTGTTCGGCAATCTCGACCATCCCGCGATTGAGCGAGCCGCCGCCGGTCAGCACGACGCCGCTCGAAATCTGTCCGCCCGCCCGGAGAACTTCCTGCGCGATATGGTGCAGAAGCTCGATAGCGCGCGGCTGCATTATGTCGCACAAAATTTCTTTTGATAACTGGCGCGTTTCCTGTCGTCCGACCGGCGTAATCTCGATAATTTCCTGTTTTTCGTCCGCGTTCATCAAAAATCCGGCGACGCAGCCGTAAAAATGTTTGATTTTATTGGCTTCGGGAATCGAAACCCGAAGCCCGACGGCGATGTCTTTGGTAAAATGCATTCCGCCGAACGGGAAAACCGCCGTGTGCTGAACCGCGCCGCGCCGGAAAATCATCAAGGACGTAACTTCCGCGCCGATATTGACCAGCGCGCAGCCGTATTCCCTGTCGTCGTCCGTTAGTGTGCTGGTTGCCGCCGCCAGCGGTTCGAGCATCATCGTTTCGACATCGAGTCCGGCGCGGTCAATTGCTTTGAAAACGTTTTGTTTACCCGCGCTCGGACTCGAAATGACGTGAATCCGGCTTTCTAATCTCGCGCCGCGCATTCCAATCGGCTCGGTGATTCCGTCCTGCCCGTCGATAATAAATTCCTGCGGCAGACGGTCGACGATTTCCCAACCGGCGGGAAGCTGCATCGCGCTCGCCGATTCGACGGCGCGCTCGACATCTTCGGTCATAATTTCGCACCCCGCGCCCGCAACGGCGACGACACCGCTTTTATTTTCACCGCGCAGGTGTTCGCCCGAAAGATTAACGAATGCCTGGTGAATTTCCAAACCGCTCATTCGCTCGGCGTCGCCGACCGCTCGTCTGATTGAATCGGCAACGGCGTCGGTTGTCGTTACAATGCCGCGCCGAAGTCCGCGCGATTCACACCCGCCGAAGCCGACAATATTCATCGCGCCGCCGTCCGACGACTTGCCGACGACGCACCGCACGCGGCTTGTGCCGATGTCCAGACCGATTGCCTGTATTTCACGATTCATCTTTTTATTTGACTCGAAATACCAAAACCTCTTTTTGATTTCTCAAATCGACGCTTTCTAATTCTTTTCCGCGCCCGACGGCAATTTCCAAACCTCTCTGAAGGCGTTTGCCGAAATTTTCCCGCGGCAGGAAAAGCGTTACCGTCTCCCCGGAATCCGGCATAAGCGCCAGCGGCGTCTGCAAATCGGTTAAATTAACGGCGGAGACGCGCTTTCCAAGCTCGAAATTCTGCCATTCGTCAAGCATTTTTGAATAAATCTTTACGCGCTCCTGGTTATCTTTCGTCGCTTTTCCGGTTCGGTCTTCGTTCCAGCCCTGCATAAAAAACGGCGGGCGCTCGTCCGTTTTTTGAACCGCGCCGAGATTGACGGCATCGTCGTCAAACCAGTAATCTCCCGAACTTATTCGGACGACGGCGCGCGGCGCGCGCTCCGTTATACTGACGCGCAAGCCGTCGGGCAAAACGCGCGAAACGACCGCTGATTTAACGAGCGTCAGCTTTTCGAGGTCTTCTCTAATTTGCCTTAAATCGGCGTTCCAGACGCCGGCTTTATCGGTTTGGCGGCTGACTGTTTTTTCAATGTCGGCTTTCTGCAAACGGCTTGTGCCGCGCACGTCTATTGTTTTGACATCGAAAAAAGCCGAAGCCGTAACCGTCCGGTAGCTGATAAACAGCAAGAATCCGAGACAGAACAAAATGCTCACGATAAAAAAAAGCGGAACAAAAAAGTTTGTCAAAGCCGCCGAATTTCTGTTTCGGGAACTTGCGTCGCGCCGTCTTTTCGCCGCGCCCGCCGTTTTGCGCGTCATCGGTCTTCTTTGTATTTGTGTCGCCATATTTTTAATTAGTAAATAGTGAAAAGTGAAAAGTGAATAGTGCAATTTTTATTCACTTTTCACTTTTCACTTTCTCAAGATTCTCCAATATTTCATCGGAAAGCCGCGTTACGCTTCCCGCGCCCAGTGTTATAACCAAATCGTTTGCGAGTAAATTTTCGACTACCGTTTGCGCGGCGCTCTCGATGCCGCCGATGTAATTGACATTTTTATGACCGTATTGCCGGATGTTTTCAGTTAAAACTTCCGCCGTTATACCGGAAATCGGCGATTCGCTGGCGGCGTAAATATCCAGAACGTAAAGCACGTCGGCGTTGTTGAAAGCGAGTGCAAATTCGTCCATTAATTCCTGCGTCCGGGTGTAGCGATGCGGCTGGAAAACGACGACCGTCCGCCGTCCGCCCGAACCGTTTTTCGCCGCCGACAGCGTGGCGACGATTTCCGTCGGATGATGTCCGTAATCGTCAACTATTATGATTCCGTTCGCTTCGCCTTTGAACTGAAAACGCCGGTCGGCATTTTTGAACTTGGCAAAGGCTTCGGCAACAGCAGCAAACGGAATGTCCATTTCCAGAGAAACGGCAGTTGCCGCTAAAGCGTTGTAAACATTGTGTTCGCCCGGCACAGGCAAATTTATTTCGCCTAAAATTTCCGTGCCTTTCCAAACCGTAAAAGTCGAGCCGAAACGGTCGTTATACAAAATATTATGACCGGAAACATCGGCTTGCGCGGTCATTCCGTAGGTAACGCGGCGGCGTTTGATGCGCGGGATAATCAGCTGCACGTTCGGGTCGTCGAGACAAATAACCGCCGCGCCGTAAAACGGAACTTTGTTGATAAAATCGGTAAAACACTGCACAACGTCGTCCATTCCTTTATAAGATTCCATATGTTCCTTGTCGATGTTCGTAACTACTGAAAGCGTAGGATTTAACATCAAAAAAGAACGGTCGCTCTCGTCGGCTTCGGTAACGAACCAATCGCTCGTGCCGAGCTTGGCGTTTGACCCCAAAGTATCGACGATGCCGCCGACAATCGTCGTCGGCTCAAGTCCGGCGTGTCCGAGAATCGTCGCAATCATCGAGGTGGTCGAAGTTTTCCCGTGAGTGCCGGCAACCGCGACCGAATACGGCTTCAAAGTCATCAGTTCGGCGAGCATTTCGGCGCGCGGAATAACCGGAATCTGATTTTCTCTGGCAAATACAACTTCCGGGTTTTCGTCGCCGATTGCCGACGAGCGAACGACGACCTGCGCGTCGCCGACGTTTTCCGCCGCGTGTCCTTCGCAGATTATCGCGCCGAGTTTTTCAAGCCGTTCGGTGTTTTTCGACTTTTTGGCGTCCGAGCCGGAAATCTGAAATTCGAGATTGCACAAAACTTCCGCGATGCCGCTCATCCCGATGCCGCCGATGCCGATAAAATGAATTTTCTTAACGTGCCGAAACATAAAATCGTTTGTAGGGGCGACGGCTTGTCCTCGCCCGCTCGTCTGATTGAAATAATGTTAAATATAATCGAAACATTTTCGGGCGAGGACAAGCCGTCGCCCCTACTTGCTTGCTAAATCTTCAATAATATTTACGGTCGCTTCCGCCGCGTCTAGCCGCGCCATCGTTCGCGCCGCTGTTTCCATCGCCGTAATCGCGTTTGGCTTTTCAATCAAATCGGTAATTTCTTTCGCCAAAGATTCGCCCGTCAAATCCTTTTGCAAAATCATTCGCGCCGCGCCTTGATTGACGAGCGCTTCAGCGTTTTTGCGCTGGTGGTCGTCGGCGGCGGTCGGCAGCGGAATCATAATCGCGGCTCGTCCGGCGGCGGCGACTTCCGCGCACGTCGTCGCGCCTGCTCTGGAAAGTATCAAATCGCTTCCAGCAAATTCCGAAACCATATCGGAAATATATTTGCGAACATCCGCCGCCTCTTTCCAATCTTTTTCCGCGTAACCTTTTTCGACCGTTTCAAAATCCGCTTCGCCCGTCTGATGCACGATTCGCAATCGATTTTTGAACGGCTGCAAATTTTCGAGCGCGTCAATCACCGCGCTGTTAATGGCGCGCGCGCCCTGCGAACCGCCGAAAACGAGAATACAAAAGTTGTTATTGTCTCTAGCTTTGGGCGTGATGTCAAAGAACTCGCGGCGCACAGGATTTCCCGTAACAGTTGCTTTTTTGCCGAAAAATTTCGCGGCTTCGGGAAAGGTCAACGCGGCTTTCGTAACAAACGGCGCGAGTCGGCGATTTGTAAAACCGGGCAGCGCGTTCGACTCCATCACAAGCGTCGGAACACGCATAAAACTCGCCGTCAGCAAAACGCCGCCGGTAACGTAACCGCCCGCGCCGACGACGACATCCGGCTGAAATTCCTTTATAATGCGCCGCGCCGCCAGAAAACTTTTCGGCATCAGCAGCAAACTTTTAATCGTTCCGGCAAAGCCGACGTTTTTCAATCCGGCGCTTTCGATGGTCGCTAACTCAAAGCCGTTTTCGGGAACGATTTTCGTCTCCAGCCCGCGCACCGTTCCGACAAATCTTACTTGCGAATCTGCATCGCGCCGCAAAATTTCTTTGGCGACGGCGATTCCCGGATAAATATGTCCGCCCGTTCCGCCGGCGGCGATTAACACTTTCATTTCCTCTTTCACAAAAAGGTTTTAGCCACGAATTATGCGAATAGCACGAATCAAGAAAAAAATATTTTTCAAAAAACGAAATGTTAATATGAAACTACGGATTTAGATTTCAAATCAAAAAAAACATTCGTGTCATTCGTGTTATTCGTGGCTAATTTCCCTTCATTAAACCGCTCTCGCTCTCGTCAGTTTCCCGCGTTTTTTCGGCAGTCTTTCGGTTTCCGTTTCGATTTTTTCCGTCGAAGTTTGTCCGGCGTATTGTGAAATGTTCAGCAAAATCCCGACAGCGAAAAGCGTTACGACAATCGACGAGCCTCCGTAGGAAATGAAGGGAAGCGGAATGCCTTTTGCGGGCAGAATCGAGACGACGACGCTGATATTGAACAGCGCCTGCACGATAATTCCGGTAATCAGCCCGATGCCCAAAAGCATTCCGAATCTGTCCGGCGCGCTCAATGCCGCGCGCGCGCCGCGCCATAAAAGAAAAGCAAAAGCCAGCACGACGCCCAAAGTGCCGATTAAACCGAGTTCCTCGCCGACGACCGCGAAAATAAAATCCGAATACGGATACGGTAGGTAGAAAAGTTTCTGCTGACCTTTGGCAAAACCTTCGCCCAAAATTCCGCCTGAACCGATGGCGTATAAACCCTGCACGACCTGATAACTGCCGTCGCTCGAATTTTCCCACGGGTTGATGAACGCGAAAAGCCGCTTCATCCGCCACGGCGAAAAAATGAGAAACATCGCGCCGACCGCCAAAAGACTGCCGACGGTTGAAACAATGTGCAGCCATTTTGCGCCCGCCGTAAAATAAACCGTCACGAAAACGGCGCATAAAACCATCGTCGTTCCCAAATCCGGCTCAAGCAGTATCAGCGCGCCGAGAATAATTAAAGCCGCCGCGCACGGCAGCAGTGTTTCTTTAATCTCGCCGACTAAATTCTCGTTTTTCGTCAAGTAATAGGCGAGAAAAATCGGCAGAGCGATTTTTGCAATCTCCGACGGTTGAAACGAAACGCCGGAAACACGAATCCAGCGCCGCGCGCCGTTAATCGGCGGAAAATTAAAAACCGCCAGCAGCAGAAGCGCCGTAATCGTCAGAATTCCGTAGGCGACCGTTTTATTTTCGTAGCGATGATAATTTATCCTGCTCATCAGAAACATCGCCGTCAAACCGAGAACCGTAAAACCGAACTGCTTGTAAAAATACGTAAACTGCGTTTCGCCGCCCGTCTCCTGCAAAGAAATCATCGCCGACGCGCTGTAAACCATAACCGAACCGAACGCGGCAAGACCGGCGGCAACCGCGAACATCAACCAATCTGTGCGAAATTTTTTCGTCATTCTTTCTGCAAAGTTCAAAGTTCAAGGTTCAAAGTCGAGTGTTAGTAATTACAACTTTGAACTTTGAACTTTGAACCGATTTCCAAAACTTCCTGCTTAAAAACTTTTCCTCTTTCCTCGAAACTCTTAAACATATCGAAGCTGGCGCACGCCGGAGCAAGCAAAACCGCGTCGCCTCGTTCGGCTGATTCAAAAGATTTTCTTATCGCGTCTTTCATATCGTCCGTGCGAACTACGGAAGCGTAATTTTTTAATTGATTTTCGATATTCGCCGCGTCTTCGCCGATTAAAACAAGTTTTCGCACCGATTTTTCAATCAATTCGGCGAGCGGTGAATACGGCGTGTTTTTTCCGCGCCCGCCTAAGATTAAAATGGTTTTACCGCCGCCTTCGCTCATTGCTTCGAGCGCCTTTACCGCCGCGTCAACACTAGTCGCTTTTGAGTCGTTGTAAAATTTCACGCCGTCTATTTCGGCGACAAACTCGATGCGATGCTCGACGCCTTTAAAGTTTTTCACCGTTTCGCGCATCGCATCCGGCGACGCGCCGCACGCTAAACCGGCGGCAAAACTCGCCAGAACATTTTCGACATTGTGCAGCCCGCGCAGGAAAATCTCGTCGCGCGTCGTTAAAATTTTTTCTCGTCCGTTTGCGCGGCAAATCAAATCGCGTCCGCGCAGAAATAAACCTTCTTCCAGTTCTTTTTTAACCGAAAATAAAACGACGTTCGCCTTCAAATTATTCGCCCAACTCGCCGTGATTTCGTCGTCCGCGTTTATAATCGCTAAATCTTCCGCCGTTTGATTCATAAAAAGACGATGTTTAGCGGCGGCGTAATCGCTGAATAAATCGTAACGGTCGAGATGATTCGGTGTTACATTTAAACAAATTCCGACGTTAGGGCGAAATTCTTTAATTGTTTCAAGCTGAAAACTTGAAAGCTCGCAGACCGTCCACGTTCTCTCGGTCGAAGTTTCAACCAAATCGACAAGCGGCGTTCCGATATTTCCGCCGACGAGCGTTTCGATTCCGGCGTTTTTCAAAAGCTCGCCGATTAAAGTCGTCGTCGTCGTTTTGCCGTTACTTCCTGTGATTCCGACGATTCTGCCTTTCAAAAATCTATAAGCCAATTCGACTTCGCCGATAACTTCGCCGTCTTTGCGGTCAACATATCGCGCCGGAACATTGTTTGTCGGAACGCCGGGCGAAATAACGATTAAATCAATCTGGTCGAGCAGCCACGAAGGAATTTGCCCGTCGAGCAATCCGATTTTTTCATTTTTCAAACTTTGCGCGTCCTCTGACCATTCGGCAATCGGCTTTTTGTCGTGGAGCGCAACGACCGCGCCGCGCGCCGCCAGAGATTTTGCAGACGCCGTGCCGGATTTTCCAGCGCCGAGAACCAAAGTTTTTTTGCCGGAAACATCCATTTTTTGTAGGGGCGACGGCTTGTCCTCGACCGCCTTTTGTTAAAACTCAATGTTGTAAATAAATAAACAACACGGGCGAGGACAAGCCGTCGCCCTACAATTTACCTTAACTTGAGCGTCGATAAACTCAACAGCGCAAACAAAATAGCTACAATCACGAACCGGAAAACGATTTTCGGCTCTTTCCAGCCCGACACTTCAAAATGATGATGAAGCGGCGCTTGTCGGAAAATGCGCTTGCCGACTCCGGTTTTTTTGTCTTTCGTCAATTTGAAATATGAAACCTGAAGCATTACCGACGCGGCTTCGATAATGAAAATACCGCCGATAAACGGCAAAAGAAATTCCTGTTTCGTTAAAATCGCCACCGTTCCCAAAGCGCCGCCGATTGCCAGAGAGCCGACATCGCCCATAAAAACCTGCGCGGGCGGCGCGTTATACCATAAAAATCCGAGAGACGCGCCGACCATCGCGCCGCAGAATACCGTCAACTCCGCCGCTTCCGGTTTGTGCGTGATGTCGAGATACGACGACCAGCGACCGTCGGCTGAAACGTAAGTCAGCGCCGTTAAAGCCGACATCGCGATAAACGTCATACTCGAAGCCAATCCGTCCATACCGTCGGTTAAATTCACCGCGTTTGACGAACCCAAAAGAACGAAAACGATGAAAATCAAATAAATAATCGGATGAATGCAGGAAACGCACGGGTCTGTCAAAGCCGTCGTCTTGAAAAACGGAATGCTCAGATTCCACGGATAATTGGCGAAATACCAGAGACATCCCCAAACAACCAGAGCGGTCAACAATTGCCCGATTATTTTTTGCCAGCCGGTCAAGCCCTGACTGCGTTTTTTGACGATTTTTATATAATCGTCGGCGAAACCGACTGCCGCAAACAGCATCGTCGCGCCGAGCGCGAGCCACAAATAAAGGCTGTCGAGTCGCGCCCAGAGAATCGTCGAAATAAAAACCGCGCCGATAATAAGGACGCCGCCCATCGTCGGCGTGCCTTTTTTGGCGTGATGCCCTTCGGATAATTCTTCGCGGATTTCCTGCCCGACTTTCAAAG
>JALZOE010000282.1 GCA_030857325.1 Acidobacteriota bacterium | reverse complement strand
GACCAAAGATTACGAAACCGGCTTTTGGCGAAAGAAAAAAATGCGCGCGCTCGACGGCTTGAATCTGCAAGTCGAACGCGGGCAGATTTTTGGTTTTCTGGGCGGCAACGGCGCGGGCAAAACGACGACGATAAAGATTTTGATGAGTCTTTTATTTCCGTCGGCGGGAACAGCGAGGATTTTGGGTAAAGATATTTCCGACGTAAAGATGCGTGCGCGAATCGGTTATTGTCCTGAAAATCCGTATTTTTACGATTATCTGAAAGCGTCGGAATTGATGAACTACTTCGGCGAGCTTTTCGGCTTGGACGCGGCGCGGAGACGGCGGAAAACCGAAGAATTACTAACGCGCGTCGGTTTGGACGAAAAAGATTGGAACAAGCAACTGCGTAAATTTTCCAAAGGAATGCTCCAGCGCGTCGGTCTGGCGCAGTCGCTGATAAACGAGCCGGAAATCGTTTTTCTCGACGAGCCGATGAGCGGACTCGACCCGATTGGACGGCGCGAAATCCGCGAGCTAATCAGCGATTTGCGCGACGCGGGAACGACCGTTTTTATGTCCACGCATATTTTATCGGACATCGAAGCCTTGTGCGACAACGTGGCGATTTTACGCAAAGGGAAATTGGCGGCGACCGGGAAATTAGACGATTTATTAACTCAGAGCGGCGAGCGGCAACAATTTGAAATCGTCGTCAAAAATGTTTCGACTGAAGTTTTAACAAACGAAATCGACGAGATTTCCGGCGCGACTTTAACCGCCAAACCGAATGGCGCGAACATTCACGTTTTAGAAGAAAACGACATCGAAAAAATTCTGCAAATAACAAAAAAAGCCGGCGGAAAACTAATTTCTGTCCAGCCCGTTCGCCAATCTCTCGAAGAACTTTTCGTTAAAGAAACGGGAAATTAAAAAATTACGAATTACGGAATTACGAATTTAGGAACGTCAACTATCGATTTTTGAATCGGGAATCAAGGTGTTATGAAAGAAAATATCTTGTTGGAAAGAAGTTTTGCTTTTGCAGTAAGAGTCGTCAAAGCCTACAAATACCTGATTAAAGAAAAGAAAGAGTTTGTTCTGTCTAAACAATTGCTGCGAAGTGGAACGTCGATTGGCGCGAATGCGGAAGAAGCGGTTGGCGGACAATCAAAAGCCGATTTTGTTTCTAAATTAAGCGTTGCATATAAAGAAGCGCGAGAAACGAAATACTGGATTAGACTTCTTAACGCGACAAATTATTTGGACGATGCTCAAGCGCAAAGTTTACTTGACGATAACGAAAAACTTTTACGAATTATCGGAAAAATTCAAATTACAAGCAAAAACAAGATATAAATTACGAATTACGAATTAAAAGAAAACTTTCCAGTATTCGTAATTCGTAATTCCGTAATTCGTAATTGAAAATCACATTCCGAGATTCTTCATCAAAAATCCGTAAATATCGGCTTGTTCTTCGATGACTTTCGCCGTCGGTTTGCCCGCGCCGTGTCCCGCTTTTGTTTCGATGCGAATTAAAACGGGCGCTTCGCCGCCTTGGGCTTCCTGCAAAGTCGCGGCGTATTTGAAGCTGTGCGCCGGAACGACGCGGTCGTCGTGGTCGGCGGTCGTTACCATTACAGCCGGATATTTCTCGCCCTTTTTGATGTTGTGAATCGGCGAATAAGCGTAAATTGCCTTAAATTCTTCTGGGTTTTCCGATGAACCGTAATCGGAAGTCCACGCGCGTCCGATGGTAAATTTGTGAAAGCGCAGCATATCCATTACGCCGACGGCGGGAAGCGCCGCGCCGAACAGCGACGGGCGTTGATTGAGAACCGCGCCGACGAGAAGTCCGCCGTTCGAGCCGCCCTGAATGGCGAGCTTTTTCGGCTGAGTGTATTTGAACGCAATCAAATATTCAGCCGCCGCGATGAAATCGTCGAAAACGTTTTGCTTGTCGAGTTTTGTTCCGGCTTTGTGCCATTCTTCGCCGTATTCGCCGCCGCCGCGCAGGTTGGCGACCGCGTAAACGCCGCCGTTTTCTAGCCACGGCAGACGCGAAACGGAAAATCCCGGAGTTAAGGAAACATTGAAACCGCCGTAACCGTAGAGCAGCGTCGGATTATTGCCGTCGAGCTTTAAGCCTTTTTTGTGAACGATAAACATCGGAATTTTCTTGCCGTCGGCGCTGGCGTAGAAAACCTGTTTGACTTCGTAATCAGCGGGATTGAATTTAACCTCCGATTTGCGAAAAACTTCGCTCTTTCCGGTTTTCATATCATAACGGTAAATGGTCGGCGGCGCGTTGTAGCTCGAATAACTGTAAAAAGTTTCGGTGTCGTAGCGTTTGCCGCCGAAGCCGCCCGCCGTCCCGATGCCGGGAAGTTCGACGCTGCGGACGAATTTGCCGTTCAAGTCGTAAATCCGAATCTGCGTGTAAGCGTCTTTCAGATAATTTCCGACAAACTGGTTGTTGATAAAATCAACGCCGCCGAGCGTTTCCTTCGCCTGCGGAACGATTTCGCGCCATTTTCTATCTTTGCCGCTGACATCGACAGCGACGAGTTTTCCAGTCGGCGCTCCTTTGTCCGTGCGGAAATAAAATGTCGAATTGTCGTTGCCGACAAAGCTGTAATCGGCTTCGAGTTTATCGACGAGCGGCATAACGCGCGAATCCGGCTTCGACAAATCTTTGTAAAAAACCATATTCATCGGCGCGGTGCCTTTGGAAACGTTGATTATCAGCCATTTACCGTCTTCGGTAACATAGCCGCCGACGCCCATTTCCTTATCGTCGAGACGCTCGTAAATTAGAACGTCTTCCGACTGCGGCGTGCCGAGCTTGTGATAATAAAGTTTCTGGTAATAGTTGATTGCCGAGAGTTTCGATTTGTCGTCGGCTTCGGGAAACCGCGAATAGAAAACGCCTTTGCCGTCTTTTGTCCACGACGCGCCGGAGAATTTGATGTTTTTGAGAACGTCCGGCAAATCTTTTCCGGTCGAGATGTCGCGGAAACGCCATTCCTGCCAATCCGAACCGGCGCTCGATAAGCCGTAAGCCAGCAGATTGCCGTCGTCGGAAACTCTCATTCCCGAAAGCGCGATTGTGCCGTCGGTCGATAATTTATTCGGGTCGAGCAGAACGCGCCCTTTATCGGTAATCGAATCGGCGACATACCAGACATTTTGATTTTGCAGCCCGTCGTTTTTTGAATAGAAATAACGCTTGCCCTCTTTAAACGGCGCGGAATATCTTTCGTAATTCCAGAGTTCGGTTAAGCGCGCTTTAATTTTCTCGCGTTCGGGAATTTGATTTAAATAGGAAAAGGTAAGTTTATTCTGCTCTTCGACCCACGCTTTCGTTTCGGCGGAATTATCGTCTTCGAGCCAGCGATACGGGTCGGCGATTTTTCTTCCGTGATAATCGTCAGTCTGCTCGACTTTTTTTGTTTGCGGGTAGTCGAATTTCGTTCGGCTAACGGAATCCTGGGAAAAGGAATTTGCGGTTAGAAACATCGTTATCAACACAACCGAATATATTTTTAACATCTTTTGCGCTTAATCTCCTTCAGAAAAGTTTTTTTGATTATAGAGCGCGTTTGATGTAGAAAACAATGAACAAAGTTGGTTAAAGAGTGAATCTAACGGAAAATGAGAAATATTAAAAGATATGAAGATTTTCCTGCCCGTCGGCGGCGACGGTGGAAGTTTCGAGGTCGGTTACGACAAACGGAATCCACGAACGTTTTTTGTAGAGCAGTTTTTCCATCTGGTCTTTCTGCAAAGGTTTCGACATCAAATAACCCTGCCCGTAGTCGCAGCCGAGATTTTGCAGCAGCAGAAGCTGGTTTTCCGTTTCGATGCCTTCGGCGATAACGCGCATTTTCAAATTTTTGGCGAGCGACATAATCGTTTGCAGAATCTCGGAATTTTCGCCGTTCTCGCCAACGTTGTAAACAAACGAGCGGTCGATTTTCAGGTAATCGAACTGCAGGCGGTGAAGATAACTGAGCGACGAATAACCCGTGCCGAAATCGTCCATACTAAGCTGAATGCCGATTTTTTTGAGTTTTTCCAAAACCTCAATCGTCTGTTCGGCATTTTCCATCGCTGTGCTTTCGGTAATTTCGAGCTTGAGCGAAAACGGCGAGAGTTTTGAATCGTCGAGCGCTTTGACGACATCTTTTACCAGACTTCCTTCGGTAAAATATTTGCCGGAAATATTAACGCTCATTATCAGATTTTCGTATTGAGAAAGGTTTTGCCATTGAGCCATTTGTCGGCAGGTTTCCTGCAAAATCCACTGCGTCATCGGAACAATCAAACCGGAATCTTCGGCAATCGGGATAAATTCCGCCGGCGAAACGAAGCCGCGCTGCGGATGCTGCCAGCGCAGAAGCGCTTCAAAGC
>JALZOE010000281.1 GCA_030857325.1 Acidobacteriota bacterium | reverse complement strand
ATGCGGGCAGATTCATTCTGGCTTCGCTGCCTAAACCCAATAAATCCTGCATCGGCGCAATCGCCGTGTTCGCCACCGATTCCCAGACGGCGCGGATAAAATCCCAGTTAATTTCGCGCCCGTCAGATTTTAAGTAATTCAAACAGAAATCGTGTTCGCGGCGGATTTGATTGTTGCTGCGCGTCGAACCCGCGCCCGCGCCGGAATGAAACCAGCCGACCGTCGTGTCGTTGTCGTGCGTTCCGGTATAGGCGACGCAGTTTTTAATATAATTGTGCGGCAAATCGTGATTGTTTGAATCGCCGCCGAAGGCAAACTGCAAAATCCGCATTCCGGGAAAACCGAAATAATCGCGCAGTTGCTCGACATCCGGCGTTATCACGCCTAAATCTTCCGCCCAGAAAGGCAAATCGCCGATGGCGTTTTTCAGAGCGTCGAAAAGTTCTCTGCCCGGAACATTGACCCATTGACCGTTGACTGCCGTCGTATCGCCGCCGGGAACTTCCCACGCCGCCGCGAAACCGCGAAAATGATCGACGCGCACGATGTCAACCGTTTTCAAAGTTTCTTTGACCCGCGCAATCCACCAGCGGAAATTGTCTTCGCGCATTTTGTCCCAATCGTAAATCGGATTTCCCCAAAGCTGTCCGGTCGCCGAAAAATAATCGGGCGGCACGCCGGCGACCACAAGCGGGCGGTTCTGCCCGTCGAGTTTAAATTCCCGCGGATTGCACCACACGTCCGCCGAATCCAAGGAAATAAAAATCGGCACGTCGCCGACGATTTTTATGTTTTTTTCGTTCGCATAGTTTTTCAAATCGTTCCATTGACGAAAGAAAAGCCACTGCTGAAACTTTTGCGCCTGAATGTCTTCACGCAGATTTTCGCGTGCGAAATGCAGAGCCGTGTCGTCGCGCAGTTTAAGCGGCGCGTCCCATTCGAGCCACAGTTTCTGATTTTGCGATTTTTTAACCGCGCGAAACAGCGCGTAATCTTCGAGCCACTCGGCTTCATTTTGACAAAAAGTTTCAAATTTCCCGCGCAAATCGATGCTCGTCGTCTGGCGAAAACGCTCGTAAGCTAAACTTAAAATGTGATTTTTCCAATCGTAAAGTTTGCCGAAATCGACGCGCCCGGCGGGAAAATCCGGTTTTCGGTTGATTTCCTCGTCGGTTAAAAATTCGTCCTCGACCAGCAATTCAGGCGAAATTAAATTCGTATTGCCGGCAAACGCCGAAAAACACTGATAAGGCGAATCGCCGTATCCGGTCGGACCGAGCGGCAGAATTTGCCAGTAAGTTTGTCCGGCTTTTCCCAGAAAATCGACGAATTTATATGCTTCGCCGCCCAAATCGCCGATGCCGAAATTTCCCGGCAACGATGTCGGATGAAGCAGAACGCCGCTTGCTCTCGGAAAGTTCATAATCTTGATAATCAATAAAATAACTCGTTCAGCAACGGTCTTGCCCCGTAAATTTAGAAAAATGAAATCCGCCGTTTTAATTGCCATCGCAAACGGGCAAGACCGTCGCTAAACGGTTTGTTTTAACCTGTCTGACTCTTTGTTTGAAAGCCTCCGCGGTAAACGACTGCCGATTT
Organism: Acidobacteriota bacterium; assembly: GCA_030857325.1. Taxonomy (GTDB): domain Bacteria; phylum Acidobacteriota; class Blastocatellia; order Pyrinomonadales; family Pyrinomonadaceae. The sequence goes on along the minus strand of JALZOE010000281.1, from coordinate 2,797 downwards.
TGGAGATAACATCAGTTCAAACTTTCCGTTCTGCGGTTTTATTCTTTGACTTGGTTTGCCCAACAAAATATCAAGATAATTTTTAATTGTTCCTTGATTATCTTTTTGACCGTCTTTTGGCAAAAATTCATCGGTTGAAATTTCTATTACCTTTTCTTTATCAGAATTATTAAAAGCTAAAACAAACGGCAAATCGCAAGTTGGTCGGCAAATGCTGTCTCTGGCAAAAATGTAAGCATCATTATCGTAAAACAAATCAATTGTTTTTCCCTCCTTTAAAGCACGATTTTCCCGGCGCAATTTTATAAAATCTCGCGTCCACTCGAACATTTTTTGCTCGTCCGCCGTTCTGCCCGCTTTTAAAAATTTGTTTTGTTTATCTTCCGCCCAGCCGCCCGGAAAATCCGCCCGGTTAAACGGGTCGTCGCCGCCTCGCATTGCCAGTTCTTCGCCGTAATAAAGCTGCGGAATGCCGCGCGTCAAGAGCAGAAAAGCCGTGTGCAGCATCGCGCCTTCGATTGTTGCGCCGTCCAAACTCATAAAACGCTTCGTATCGTGGTTATTCTGCAAAGTTGTGATGTTATTTATATTCGGATAAAGTCCATCGTATTTCAAAACGTCGCGCAAAGCGCGCATCGGTTTTTTTCCGGTAAAAACGTCCGTCGAAGTTTTCCACAAATTGAAATCGAAAACGCCCGGCAGTTTTGTGTCAACGCCGTCCCAACCCGTTTTGCCGCCCTGAAAAAAAGCCGTCTGCGCCGAATCGGTTTCAAAAACTTCGCCGACCATATAAAACTTCGGGTATTGTTTCAAAATCGCGGTTGACCAATCACGAATAAAGCGGCGCGGCATATATTGAATCGTGTCCTGCCGAATGCCGTCAATGCCGCTGATGCCAATCCACCAGAGCGCGTTTTGAATTTCGTAGCGCGCAACTTCCGGCTCGTCCTGATTCAAATCCGGCAGTAATTCGTTAAACCAGCCGCGCAGCAAATTGTCGCGTTCGGCTTGCGAGGCGTTCGGCGAAAGCAGAACCGAATTGTTAAAAGTATTTCGACTAAATTTGCTGAACCAATTTTCGAGCGGCGGCTTGCGCGTCCACGAATGCTGAACCCCGACGTGATTCGCCACCTGGTCTTGAATAACTTTTATGCCGATTTTGTGCGCCTCTTCAGTCAAATCGCGCAAATCGGCAAGCGTCCCGAAACGGTCTTCCGTCGCGTAATAATCAATCGCGTGATAGCCGTGATAATTCGTGTGCGGACACCACGGCTTGTCGCAGTCGAATTGCTGATTCGGATTGTCATACCACGGCGTCAGCCAAATCGCCGTAACGCCCAGTTCCTTTAAATAATCGAGATGATTTTTGATGCCGCGAAAATCGCCACCGTGCCACGCGCGCGGATTTTTTCTGTCGTTTGCCGCCGCCGAAGAATCTTTCGGATTGTCGTTTGAAACATCGCCGTTGGCGAAACGGTCGGGCATTATCAAATAAATAACGTCGTCGTTCGTTATTCCCTGAAAATTCGTTTTCGCGTCGAGCGGCGCGGAAATTTCAAACGGAATCGTCGTCTTGCCGTTGGCGGACGAAACTTCAAAATCGTATTTACCGACTTTGGCGTTGCGGGCAATTTCGACATCGAAAAATAAATAATCGCCGCGCTCGGTTGTTTTAAGATTGGAAATTTTCAGCGCCTTGTCGCCCGATTCGATTTTTGCGACAGACTTTAAATTTTCGCCGCGCACCAGAATACGCACCGGATTGATTGAATGATTCGCCCACCAGTTCGGCGGCTCGACTTTCAAAATCTGCGGCGCGTTTTGAGCAGTAACGGACAAAGCAAGCAAAAAAACTGCCGAAAGAACTTGAAAAATTCTGCCTGCTCGGTTCATATATTAAGGTTTTGCGTTTTCCACTTTGTCGGGCAAATTCTGATTCTGGTCGGCGGAATTTGCCGCGCCCGCGTTACTGAATTCTTTTTCGAGCCGCTTGAATTCCGCCAGCGACTGCGCCGCTTTTTCTTTTTGTTTCGAGCGCGAATACGCCAAAAAAAGCTGGTAGCGAATACTCGGGTCTTTTTCGTTGAGCGGCACGCCGCTTTCCAGAACCTTTAAAGCCTCGTCGTAATTTTTCCGGCTGACCAAAATTCGTCCCAGATTGTAATGAGCGGGAAAATTCTTCGGGTCAATTTCGAGCGTTCGGCGCAGAAGCCGCTCGGCTTTCTCGGTCTCGCCTTTTTGAAGAGCGATAAAGCCGAGACTCTCAATCACGTCGGCGTTATTCGGCGAGATTTTGTCGGCTTTTTCAAACGCCGCCGCCGCTTTGTCATACAAACCCTGATTGCGGGCGACAAAACCCGACAAATAATTAAAATTAAAATCGTTCGGATATTTTTCGAGCATTTGCTCGAATATCGCGCCCGCCTGCGGATAGCGTTTGACGCGGAAATAAGCGACGCCGAGCCGCAATTGATATAGCGGATTTTCCCGGTTTTGAGCGGCGGCTTTGTCGTAAAACGGCAGGGCGGCGGTATATTTTTTTTGCTTGCGGAGTTCTTCGCCGATTAGAAAATTAACTTCCGCGTATTCGGGTTTGAGTTCGAGAGCTTTTGCCCAAAAACCGAAGGCGCTTTTCGCGTCCGTTTTAGCCGAGGCAATCAAACCGAGCCGGTAAAACGCTTCGGCGGCGTTCGGGTTAATTGTTACAACTTGCCGCAAAGCGGCGGCGGCGGCATCGAGCTTGTCGGTGTTGTAATACGCCACGCCCAGATTATAAAGCACTTCGACGGTATTCGGA
>JALZOE010000280.1 GCA_030857325.1 Acidobacteriota bacterium | reverse complement strand
TTGCCGTAATGCTTCCGATTGAAGCCGACGCACAGACATACACGACAAAACGAGTTTACAGAAACGGGCGCTACCGCACGGTTCGCGTTTACAAAAAACCGAGTTTTTACCGTCGCCACCGCAATGCGTCTAACATCGCAATCGGCACGGGCGCGGGCGCGGTTATCGGCGCAATCGCCGGCGGCAAAAAAGGCGCGCTTATCGGAACGGCAGTCGGCGCGGGCGGCTCGTCGCTTTATACATATAAAGTCAAGCCGAAAAAACGCAGATATTATCGCGCTCGCCGTCCGTAAATTTTGATTTTTATCAACTTAAAAAGCCGTGATTAGTTTTAACTTTTCACGGCTTTTCGCATCGTCGATTTAATCTTTACACGGACATTTCAATCAATTTTGTAAACACATTTGTTAATTCTCCGTCTTTGATTTGCAGTAAACCTTCGCCGACGTAAATTTCCGTATAACACAAATTTTCGAGCGCGGTTGTTTGAAACCGATTCGCCGTCCAGATTTTATCCGTCCAAGCAATTTCGTCCCGCGCCGCGCTCATTTTGTCCGCCGACGAATTGAAATATAAATGAAACATATTGACCTGCGGCGGATTCGGGCAAAACGCGATTCCTTCGATATTTTTCAGCGCTTCGTAAACTTCTTCGGTTCGCCGCATATATTCCGGCATTTGCACCAGAGCATCGTCAAACCGCATTGCCGTCGAAGCGACATACGGATGCAGTTGAAAAAGATTTCCGCCGAAACGCCGCAGCCAAACGCGCGATTGGTCAATAAATTCAACGTTTCCAAGCAGCATCGCGCCCGTCAGCGCGCCGACGCCTTTATAAAAAGAAACATAAACCGAATCGAAATTTCGACAGATTTCTTCGTAACTTTTCTGATAAAAAGATTTTGTTTCCCAAAGCCGCGCGCCGTCAATATGAAGAAAAACGCCGCGCTTTTTTGTCGTTTTCTTTATCGCTTCGAGTTCTTCCCAATTCGGCAGTTGTCCGCCGATTTCACGCGCCGGAAGTTCGATAATTACAGTCGAAACAGATTCATTTAAGTTTGTAATATCCTGCGCATTTAGCTGTCTGTTTTTATCGCCGATAATAATGGATTTCAGATTGCAGAGATGCGCGTAAGCGTGTTGTTCGTGAAGTTCGAGATGGCTTGTCGGATGAATCGCGAAACTTTGATTTTCCGATTTTCCGGCGTAAATCTTTAACGCAATCTGCTGCGCCGTCGTCCCGCTCGGCATAAAACACGCGGCTTCAAAACCAAGTAAACCGGCAACTTTTTTCTCAAACGAATTGATTAAATCACCGTTGCCGTAAACGTCCGCCGCAAAATCGTTTTCACGACAATAATCGGCAATGAGCGCAAATTCTTCGCCCGCTTTCTGCGGAAGATGTCCGGGAACGAACTTTTCACAGGCTGACTTCAAATTCGCGCTCATTTTTAACTAAAAGTATTTAATTATAACCTTCTAAATCGGTTAAATCTTCGTAAATCATTCCGCGCCTGTCTCTTTTGGCTTTCGTCACCGCTTCAAAACCGCCTTCTTCGTTGCGCGAGATTTTGTTTTGCGCGTAAAGCCCTTCGAGAACGAATTCGCACGCCGAGACGATTTTGGCGCTTTCGCCGCGCGTAAAATCGAGCGGAACGAGCGTCGAATCGATTAAATCGGGAACGCTTTCGAGAAGCATCACGCCTTCTTCCGCCGACGAAGTTTCGCTCAGGAGAAGTTTGTTGCCTTCGTCAAACCATTGAACCGTCGGCGCAAAATCGATTCCCAAAAAGAAACCTTCAAAAATTTCACCGGCGGCGCGCTTTATAAGTTCTTTGGCGAGACGAGTCGCGCCGATTTGCTCACCTTCGTATTCGAGTTCCATTTTGCCGGTCATTGCCGGAAGCGCCGAATAAACGTCGGAAATACGCGGCACGATTTCGCGTTCGTCCGTTATTAGAGCGCGGCGTTCGGCGTTGGAAATTGCCGCTTCCAAAACCGTTATCGGAAACCTTTGCGAAACGCCCGAACGCTTGTCGATGCGCTGGTCATCACGCGCTTCAAACGCGATTTGCTCGATAGTTTCAGAGATAAATTCAGGAATCTCGACATTGAAATCTTCAAAACCGCCGCGTTTCGTCCACGCTTCCTGTTTGGTAATTTCCACGCCCAAGCCGATATGTTTCGGATAATGCGTCGTGATTTCCGCGCCGATGCGGTCTTTCAAAGGCGTGATAATTTTGCCGCGCGCCGTGTAATCTTCCGGGTTTGCCGAAAATACGAGCATCACGTCGAGCGGCAGACGCACGGGGAAACCTTTTATCTGCACGTCGCCTTCCTGCATAATATTAAACAGCCCGACCTGGATTTTTCCCGCCAAATCCGGCAATTCGTTTATCGCAAAAATTCCGCGATTGGCACGCGGCAGAAGTCCGTAAAAAATCGTCAATTCATCCGACAAAAGATGTCCGCCTTTCGCTGCTTTTATCGGGTCAACGTCGCCGATAATATCGGCAATCGTAACGTCCGGCGTCGCCAGTTTTTCGACAAATCTCGAATCGCGTTTCACCCAATCGATTCGCGTGTCGTCGCCGTTTTCCTCGATTTGCTGACGCCCGAACGCGCTTAAAGGTTGAAAAGGATTATCGTTGATTTCCGAACCTTTGATTATAGGAATTTCCTCGTCCAGCAACTCGGTCAACTGCCGGATAATCCGACTTTTCGCCTGCCCGCGCAAACCCAGTAAAATCAAATTGTGTTTCGCCAAAACCGCGTTGACAATCTGCGGCACAACCGTTTCGTCGTAGCCGACAATACCGCCGAAAAGTTTTTCGCCCGCGCGAATCTTGCCGATTAAATTCGCCCGCATTTCGTCTTTAACCGAACGTGTTTCGTAGCCGCTTGCCTTGAGTTCGCCGAGTGTTTTTGCTGTGTTCATAATTTCCCTTGTTCATTAAACATTAAATCTTTCTATAATTTTGCCACAGAGAACACCGAAGTTCACAGAGCAAAAAAGAAATTAGCCGCGAATTACACAAATAACACGAATTATTTTTTAATTTCTTATTCGTGTTCGTTCGTGTAATTCGCGGCAAAACTCTTTATAGTTTTCGCTGCCGGACCGTTAAAAAACGTATTTATTCGCCGCAATCAAAGTATCGGCGATTCTCTGCCGCGCCGCAACCGTATTTACGGGCGAATTATTTTTCGTAAACCGCCGCAGAGCCGCGAGCAATGTTCGCAGTTCATCGCCTTCGCTCATCGCCGCCAGCGTGTTTTTCGCCGCCGTTTCGATGCGCTGAATCGCGTCGTTGCAGAAAACCGCGGCAATGTCCGTGTGATTTTCGGCGCTGCCTTTGGCGGATAATTTCTGAGCGCGCAAAATCGCCGTTTCCATCGCGTAAGCATCGATAATAATGTCCGCCGCGCTCAACAGAATTTCCTGCTGTTCCGACAGCGCCATCATATATTTCTGCGCTGCAGTGCCGAGAATCATCAGCGCGATTTTCTTGGCGTTCTGCGCCAGTTTCATCTCGGTTGCCAGAATGGTTTCGTCTTCGTCATACGACGACATCGGCGGATTCAAAATTTCGTCCTGCAAAGCCTTCGCCGCATTTAAAAGACCGAGTTCGCCTTTCATCGCTTTTTTCATCAGCATTCCGGGAATCAGCATCCGGTTGATTTCGTTCGTGCCTTCAAAAATGCGGTTGATGCGCGCGTCGCGATATGCTTTTTCCGCCGGATAATCAGCCGAATAACCGTAGCCGCCGTAAATCTGCACCATTTCATCGACGACGTAATCGAGCGCGTCCGAGCAGGCGACTTTGTTTATCGAGGATTCGACCGAATATTCTTCAATCGACCGCAGTTTTTTCACATTGTCCGCGCCGTCGCCGATAAGCGCGTCAATCATTCCGACGGTTCTGTAACTCATTGATTCGGCGACCCAGGTGCGAATCGCCATCTCTGCGAGCTTGTGTTTGATTGCGCCGAAACCGGAAATCGATTTGCCGAACTGCTGGCGCTCGTTGGCGTAGCGAATCGAATCGTGCAGCGCGAGCTTCATTCCGCCCGTCGCCGACGCGCCCAATTTTAAACGCCCAACATTCAAAATATTAAAAGCGATTTTCGCGCCGTCGCCGACTTCGCCGATTAAATTTTCAACCGGCACATTGCAGTCCGACAAAATCAGCGGCGTGGTCGAAGAAGATTTGATGCCCATTTTGTGTTCTTCCGCGCCCGGACGACAAGTTTCGCTGCGTTCGACGACGAACGCCGAGAATTTTTTCTTTTCGCCGTCAACTTTCGCAAACACGATATAAACATCGGCGAAACTGCCATTCGTAATCCACATTTTTTCGCCGTTCAAAACATAATGCTTGCCGTCTTCGCTCAATTTCG
>JALZOE010000279.1 GCA_030857325.1 Acidobacteriota bacterium | reverse complement strand
GCTCAACGTCCTCGCCAATATTATCGGCGACGCCGAAAAAGGCGATATGGCGGAGCGTATTTTTACCGCTTTTGAAGGCGCGACGCACCCGAATTTTCCCGCCGACGAAGGCGACGTAAAATATCATCAGGGCGCAATCGGCAGCCGAAAAACGAAAAACGGCAACGACGTAAAAATCAATCTCTCGTGCAATCCGTCGCATCTCGAATTTGTCGATGCCGTCGTCGAAGGAATGGCGCGAGCCAGACAGGACGAACTTTTAGAAGGCAAAAACGAATCGCGCGAAATCGTCATCGACCGCGTTTTGCCGGTTCTTCTGCACGGCGACGCGGCGTTTGCCGGGCAGGGAATCGTGATGGAAACTTTGCAGTTGGCGGGTTTGCGCGGCTACGGAACCGGCGGCACGATACACATCGTCATCAACAATCAAATCGGTTTTACGACGACGCCCGAAGCCTCGCGCAGTTCGATTTATTCGACCGACGCGGCGCAGATTACGCAGATTCCGATTTTTCACATCAACGGCGATTCGCCCGAAACAGCCTTGAGAGTCGTCAAAATCGCGCTCGATTATCGTCAGGAATTTAACAAGGATGTTGCTCTGGATTTAGTCGGTTTTCGTCGTTTGGGACATAACGAAGGCGACGAGCCGAGCTACACGCAGCCGATAATGTATGCGAGAGTCAAAGCGCATCCGGGCGTTCGCGCTCTTTACGCGCAGAAATTGATTAACGATAAAATAATTTCGGAAGACGAGTTAAAGCAGATGACCGATTCTATTGTCGGAAAATACGAGGAAATCTTAAAACGCGCCAAACAAATTGCAACCGATAAACCGAAAAGAGACGCGCTTCCCAAACAAATTGAAGACGAAGATGGCTCTAATATTTTGGAAACGGCAATCGCACGCGAAACTCTGCAAACGGTTTCGGAAAAAATCTCGCTCGTTCCCGAAAACTTTCATATCAATCCGAAAATGGTCGGACAACTTGCCCGCCGCGCTAAAATGGGAACGGGAGAAACCGCGATGGATTGGGGCTTTGCCGAAGCGATTGCGTTCGGCTCGCTGGTTTTGGAAGGCACGAACGTCCGCTTGAGCGGTCAGGATTCGGGACGCGGCACGTTTTCGCACCGCCACGCGCTTATGTATGATATGCAGAACGGCACGGCGTGGTGTCCGCTCGCCGAACTGAAATCAACGGATAAACCGGCGCAGTTTGAAGTTTTCGACAGTTCGCTTTCAGAGCAGGGCGTTTTAGGTTTTGAATACGGATATTCCGTTATCGCTCCCGACGACCTCGTAATGTGGGAAGCGCAGTTCGGCGATTTTTCCAACGGCGCGCAGGTCATTATCGACCAGTATATCGCCGCTTCAGAAGACAAATGGAATCAGAAATGCCGACTGGTGATGCTTCTGCCGCACGGCTATGAAGGTCAGGGACCCGAACACTCTTCGGCGCGTCTCGAAAGATATTTACAGCTTTGCGCGGAAAATAATTTGCAGGTTTGCTATCCATCGACGCCCGCGCAGTATTTTCATCTTCTGCGCCGACAGGTAAGGCAGGAAATCGTGCGACCGCTGATTGTAATGACGCCGAAAAGTTTATTGCGGCTTCCGGCGGCGAGTTCGGCGATTGAAGAATTGACGAGCGGCGGATTTCAGCCCGTCATTGACGACGCGAAAGTTACCGACAAAGAAAAAGTAAAACGCATCGTTCTTTGTTCCGGCAAAGTCTTTTACGATTTGGATTTAGCCAGACAAGACGCCGACGACAACCGCGTCGCCGTCGTCCGCGTCGAGCAGTTTTATCCGTTTCCGGTTGAAAAATTGAAAGAAGTTTTTGCCGAATACAAAAACGCCGCGCAGATTTTCTGGACGCAGGAAGAACCAAACAATATGGGCGGATGGGCGTTTGTCGAACCGAGACTACGCGAGATTCTGCCCGCGAATGTCGCGTTAAAATACGTCGGCAGAAGCGCGTCGGCGTCGCCCGCGACCGGCTCTTACGCGATTCACAATCTCGAACAGGAAAAATTAGTGAACGATTCTTTAATCAAAGACACGGACGAAATTTCGGCGGCAAGCACGGCGGAAGTTGCCGAAAAACTCGCACCGGCGGGTGCGTAAAAATTTGAAGTCTTTTGAGATTTTCTTTGAATCTTCTGCAATCGGGAGTAAGATGAGTAAAGTTTTACGCAAAAATTAGTATAGGACTTACGCAGTTGAACGAAAAATCAGCAACTTACGAGTCTTTTTGATAAATGCAGATTGCTATAAGTCTTTTATTTTCAACAAGCCTCCGTTCAACAATGTTTCAACTGCGTAACTCCTATTAGTAGAAGATTGGAAATATAAGATTATGAAAGCAAAAAGCTGGTTCTTCCGTCTCTCGATTACGCTCTTAACATTTCTTTTAGGTATCGGCGTTTATGCCATTTGGTATAACTCGCCGAAAACCATCAATACGCGGCAGAACAACACTGTCTCAACTCATATTGAACTAGCGCCTTCTGCGGGCGAAGCAGGTAATTCAAATAATAAAATTGAGACAAATAGTTGCCGCAAACAATTAACAGGGAACGTAACTGTGAAAGTAAAAAAATTCGTTTCTAAGAAAGGCAGTAATTGTTACCGATATACGATTAAAAATAATACGAATCAGGAAATTAGAGGAATCGATATTGGAACGGAAAAGGAAACCGATTTAGCCGAACTTGTCCAATTGCCGTCTGGGTGGATATTTGCACCTAGTATAAACGGCAGATTTGTAGAGCTTCGTAATTCAAAGTCATTAGTCGAACCAATTGCGTGTGAAGAACAAAACAACATTTATATCTCGGCAAAATCCTTTCATTTAAAAGCTGGAAAAACAGGCAGTTTTCCCGTCTGTATGCAAGGCAAATGGGATTCGACATATCAAACTTCTCATTGGGTAGCTTTTATGTCTGAAGGCGAGGATGTAGCGGGAAAATTGATAAGTCTCGATTCTAAATAGAGTTTGCCGATATTTCTAAATACGCAAAGTTCAAATCACGAAAACAATTGATTTTGTTAAGTTTAGCGGCATTGTTTGACAACCGTTTTTTACTTTGTCAGATTTATTTCTCGTCCGCTTTCTTCTCAATTTCCTTCACAATCCTGGTTGCGTGGTTGCGGGCAATCAGCGGCAGGCGTTCATCGGTTGAAAGTTCCTTCAAAAACGGCAGCATCTGAACGGCGTCGGAAGTTTCGTTGCGTCTAACGAGCGAATCGAGCGCGTCCATCAAAGCGGGCGTTTCGAGCGTTTGATTTTCGCGGGCGACGTTCACGTCGAAAATCCAGACGAACTGCTGACCGATTCGGCGGTATTCGTCCGCCAGAATTTTCGCGTCCTTGTTTTCAGTCCAGTTAAATTCGACGTTTCGCTCGCGCCCGTCTTTTTTTACCGCGAACGTCATCGTGCCGAGATGCGCGTAACTTCTTTCAGCCGATTGATAAATTTCTTTTGAATCTAGAAAATTTAACGTATTAAAAATCGCTTTGACGCGCTCCAACGTTGCGGGCGAAAGCTGAATCGGGTCTGTAATCAAATCGCCGAAATTCTTTTTCAGAAAAGATATTTTCCCCTTTCCGTTTTCGTCGTGTTCGATAAAAATTTTTGAAACGATAAAATCCGGCTGCGCGAACGTGTAGAAATAAACCGGCGCATTTTCTGTCTGCCGGTTCGGGCGCGCATTGTTTTTCGTATTTGAGTTGGCTTTTTTCGGTTCGGTTAATTCCGGCTTTTCAGATTGGGTAACTTCTTCAACGGGACGCTCATTTTTTTTAATTAAAGGTTTACCCGATTCTTCAACCGGCGAAAGTTCTTTATTTGCAACGATTTTTGGCGCGGTTTTCGCAATCGGTTTTTTCGTTTTGCGCGTCTTGCTTTGCGCCGAAGCGAAATTGACGAAAAATGAAAACACGGCGAAAACTAAAACTAAAAAGGTTATTTTTTTCATTATAAAATTACTCGAATCTGACCGAAACGACTTTTGAAACTCCGGCTTCCTGCATCGTTACGCCGTAGAGCGCGCGCGCCGCTTCCATCGTGCGCTTGTTGTGCGTGATGACGATAAACTGCGTTTTTTCCGACATATCTGCGATTTTATTGACGAATCTTCCGACGTTCGCGTCGTCGAGCGGCGCGTCAACTTCGTCCAATAAACAAAATGGCGCGGGACGAAAGCGGAAAATCGCCATAACTAACGCGATTGCCGTCATCGCTTTTTCGCCGCCGGACAGAAGCAGAATATTTTGCAGTCGTTTTCCGGGCGGCTGCGCGACGATTTCGATTCCGGCTTCGAGAACGTCAACGGAATCGAGCAGCGTCATCTCGCCGCGCCCGCCGCCGAAAAGCTCGGCGAAAAACTCTGTAAAATTGCGGTTTATCGC
>JALZOE010000278.1 GCA_030857325.1 Acidobacteriota bacterium | reverse complement strand
AACATTTACCAAAATTTTTCATTGTTGAATGATAAATGTTAAATGTAAATCTCGTATTTTTCGACGTATTTTGCAACCGCTTGCGGCACAAACTCGCGCCAATCGTTTTCTTCGGCACGAATCTTCCGCCGGATTTCCGTCGCCGAAACGTCGAGATTAACGGCGTCGGTAATATAGATTCGTAAATCGTCAATCGTGAATTGGGAATCGTCATTTTTCTGACCGCTGACCGCTGACCGCTGATTGCTCTCCCGCAAATCGACGATTCTTCGACGAATTTCATCCGTTACCTGTTCAAATTCGATTTCGTAGCCGGGACGCGTTACGACGACGATATTAACAATCGTCAAAACCGTTTCCCATTCGCGCCACGTCGCGATTTCATCCCACGAATCGGCGCCCATTACGAAAAAAATCCGCGTGTCATTCAATTCATTTTTCAAACGCGTCAAAGTTTCAAACGTGTAAGGTCGTTCGGGCGCTTCGAGTTCGATTTTGGAAATTTTGATTTTCGATTTTTCGTTTGTTGCCAGACAAAGCATCGCGTAACGATGAAACACCGAAGTCGGATTTTTATTTTTCTTGTGCGGCGCGTGAAAAGCGGGAATAAAAACGAATTCGTCAAGCGCGAAAATCTCAATCAATCTTTCGGCAATCGTTAAATGCCCGTTGTGCGGCGGGTCGAACGAGCCGCCGTAAAATGCGATGCGCTTCATTATTCGTCTTTATAGCTGACATCGATTTGCTCTTCGGCTTTTGCGCGGTCGATTTCGTATAATTTCTGCGCGACGAAATTGACGAGTTCTTTTGTTCCCAGATTCGTTACGGCGGAAATTTCAAGAAACGGTTTGCCGTCCTGTTCGGCGCGCACCCGCAAATTTTCCAATCGCTCCGGCTCGTCCAGAGCGTCGAGTTTCGTCGCCACGACAATTTGCGGGCGCAAAGCTAAATCCTGATTATAATTTGCTAATTCGTGATTAATAATTTCGTAATCTTCGACCGGATTTCTGGTTGACAGCGAAGACACGTCAACTAAATGAAGCATCAGTTTCGTGCGTTCGACGTGGCGCAAAAATCTGTCGCCCAAGCCCGCGCCTTCGGACGCGCCTTCGATAAGTCCGGGAATGTCGGCGACGACGAAAGTTTTAAATTCGCCCAAATCGACGACGCCTAGATTCGGTTCAAGTGTTGTAAAAGGATAATCGGCGATTTTTGGTTTGGCGGCGGAAATAACGGAAATCAAAGTCGATTTTCCGGCGTTCGGAAAACCGACAAGTCCAACGTCCGCAATAAGTTTTAATTCCAATTGCAATTCGCGCTCGTCGCCCGGTCTGCCGGTGTAATGATATTTCGGGGCGCGTTTTGTCGGCGTTGCGAAATGCTGGTTGCCCCAGCCGCCTTTTCCGCCTTTCGCCGCCAGAAAACGCTGTCCGGCTTCGGTAAAATCGAATAAAAGCTGTTCGGATTCGGCGTCGAAAACCTGTGTTCCGACAGGAACGGCGACAATTACGTCCTCGCTGTCTTTGCCGTGGCGGTTCGAGCCTTCGCCGTGCCGACCGCGCTCGGCTTTGTGTTCCGGGTTGTAGCGCAAGTGCAGTAAGGTATTTAAGCCTTCGTCCGCCACCATCCACACGTCGCCGCCTTTGCCGCCGTCGCCGCCCGAAGGTCCGCCGCGCGGCACGAATTTTTCGCGCCGGAAAGCCGTTACGCCGTCGCCGCCGTCGCCTGCCTTTACTCGAATTTTTACGCGGTCAATGAACATTTAGTAGTCAGTAGAAATGCAAACATTCTAAATTCTAACTTCCGTCTTCTGATTTCTTTACCAAATAATAAAACGCCGACGCGAACATCGAAAATGTTCGTCGTCAGCGTCGTAAAAAGTTGCGAACTTTATAAATACATTATCGAAAATCGCACGGTTGAAATTTAAATTTAAGCAGCAACGGCAAGTTCCGTCTGCGGCAATTCCGGCGCGCCTTCGGCGTAAACGCTGATAAATTTACCCTTCAAGCCTTTGTTTTCAAATTTAACGAAACCGTCAATCAGCGAAAAGAGCGTGTCGTCTTTACCGATGCCGACATTTTTGCCCGGTTTCCATTTCGTGCCGCGCTGCCGCGCCAGAATGTTTCCGCCGCGCACCTTTTCGCCGCCGAATTTTTTTAATCCCAATCGCTGCGCGTTTGAATCGCGTCCGTTGCGCGACGAACCTACACCTTTTTTATGAGCCATAATTTGGTTTCAGGTTTCAGGTTTCAGGTTTCAGGTTTCAAATTACCCACAGTAACTTGAAACTAGAAACTAGAAACCTAAAACCGACACTCCTTAATCAATTTTAATTTCCGTATAATCCTGGCGATGACCTTGACGGCGCTTGTATTGTTTGCGTCGTTTCTTTTTGAAAACGATGATTTTGTCGCCGCGTCCGTGTCCGACGACGGTTGCGTTAAGCGTTCCGCCGCCGACTCGTAAATCCGCGCCTTCACCGCTCATCAAAGTTTCGACTTCGATACTGTCGCCGGCGTTTTTTTCTATCGACGGCACGCGCAAAGTCTGCCCCGATTCGACGGCAAACTGCTTTCCGCCTGTTCTGATAATTGCGTAACTCATTAGTTTATAATCTCCCTGGGCGTCGGGCGAGAAATCCTCGCCAATCGAAAAATACTGATTATACGTGAAATTTACGGCAAAGGTCAATTTGCCTCGAAACTTTTCTCGGATTTACTGATTGCCGCCGAGTATTTCGGCGAGTTCGCCGCATTTTTCTCTTGCAGATTCGAGGGATTATCGTAGAATAAAAAGCGAAATGGCAAACTCTCAAACTAAAGAATCTACTCGCGCGCTGCTGTCGGAAATCGTTGATTACGCCGGACTTTTCCCACCTTCTCAGCTTTCGATGACCGAAGCGGTCGCCAATTACGCAAAACATAAAAGGAGCGAATACAACTGGATGCTCGGACGTTTTATCGTTCCCGCGGCGCGGCTCGAAGAATTTGCCGACGGCGCGAAAAATTTCTTTTCGGGCGATGCGAAAGTCTGGAAATTGGGCGTTCTGGCAAGCGAAGATATTTACGGAACGGTGAGCGAAATTGAAGATTTTAATGCCGAATACGCGCCGTTTGCCGTTTGCGACGCGCTCGAAGTCAAAGCGGACACCGGCGCGCGGATTGAACAAATCGCCGAATCCGTTCCGCCCGAACTCGACGCTTATTTTGAAATTCCGATTGGCGAAAACTTAGCCGATTTAATCTCGACGATTGCGATTTGCCGCCGCCGCGCCAAGATTCGCACCGGCGGAATCGTTCAAAGCGCTTTTCCGCGAAGCGAACAAATCACGCGCTTTATGCGAACGTGTCTGGCGGCAAACGTGCCGTTTAAGGCAACCGCCGGACTGCATCATCCGCTTCGGTGCGAAAAACCTTTAACGTATGAAAAGGACGCCGAAACCGGGACGATGCACGGATTTTTGAACGTTTTTCTCGCTGCCGCTTTTCTTCAGCGGGGTTTTAAGCCCGGCGTCGTCCGCGAGCTTTTAGAAGACGAACGCGCTGAAAATTTTCAATTTGAAGACGACGGAATTTTCTGGCGGGAAAATCATTTCGTCGGCACGGCGCATCTTAAAATTCTGCGCGCTAAAAATTTAATTTCCTTCGGTTCGTGTTCGTTCGACGAACCAATCGAAGATTTAACTTCATTGAACATTTTGCATTAAACGTTTAACACAAGTTTGATGAAAGACATTCAAAGAAAAATAACAAATTGATAAACGGTGGATGATAAATGATAAATGTAAATGAAACACACGACATCAACTTAAAAAGCTGGATTGAATCGGCAAACACGCCCGACACGGATTTTCCGATTCAGAATCTGCCGTTCTGCGTTTTTACGCGCTCCTGCACTTATGAAAACGTGCGCGTCGGCGTCGGCGTCGGCGATTTTGTTCTCGACGTTTACGCCTGTTACGAATGCTGTCTGTTTGACGACGAATCTTTCAGCATCGCGGTTTCGGCAAACAATTACTGTCTCGACCATTCGGTAATGCGAAAAAACGCGAATGTGCAGAGTGCTTTTCGTCGCCGTCTGGTGCAGATTTTATCTAAAGACGCAGACGAAGAAACGCAGAAAAATGTCGGGCGAAATCTGATTCCGATAACGGAAGTCGAATTTTATCTGCCCGCGCACATCGGCGATTACACCGATTTTTACTGCTCGATATTTCACGCAACCAACGTCGGCGCGATGTTTCGTCCCGACAATCCGCTGCTGCCGAATTATAAATTTGTGCCAATCGGCTATCACGGGCGCGCCTCAAGCATCGTCGTTTCGGGAACGGAAATAACACGTCCGAAAGGTCAGAATAGAAGCGACGAAAATGTGCCGCCGCAATACGTTCCGTGCAAAAATCTCGATTACGAAATGG
>JALZOE010000277.1 GCA_030857325.1 Acidobacteriota bacterium | reverse complement strand
ACGTAACTTATTATAACGGCGAAAAATGTTTGGAAAAAGCGAAGTTCAAGAATCAAATCGGGAGCGTCGCGTATCTGGATGATGAAGAACAACTGAATATTTACAACGGCACGACGCGCGAGGAAGTCGTCAATTATTATTACACGACGACCAGTCCGTATCTGTTGAGCGCAATGCGCTTAATCAACGACGCGGTGCGTTTTCCGACCTTTGACGCGGAAGAACTGGCGCAGGAAAAACAAGTGGTTATCGGCGAGATTGACCGCAACGAAGCCAACCCGTTTTTCTATCTCGACCGCGCTTTAAAAGAAAAACTTTTTTATAAATATCCAACGCGCAAACAGCCGCTCGGCACGCGCGAAACCGTTTTGTCGGCGACGACCGATAAAATGCGCCTCATTCAGTCGCGATATTACGTGCCGAACAACGCGGCGCTGATTGTTACGGGCGACGTAAACCCGGACGAAGTTTTCCGATTGGCTGAACAAACATTCGGCGGTTGGGAAAAGAGAAAAACCGACCCGTTTCAGGAATTTCCGCTTGTCGAACATCCGCCGCTGACAAAAAGCGAAGGCGTGATTGTCGAACAGCCGATAAACAGTGTCGTCGTTCAAGTCGGCTGGCACGGTCCGTCAATCGGCAAAGACGACACGGCAACTTACGCGGCTGACGTGTTTTCGTTTATTCTGGCGCAGCCCGATTCGCGCTTTCAGCGAAATATGGTTGATTCCGGTTTGGCGGTTGACGCGCAAATTAGTTATTACACGCAAAGAAACGTCGGACCGATTCAATTGAGCTTGATTACGACGCCGGACAAGGCGAAAGCCGCGCTGAAAGCCGTTTACTTGGAGGTCGCGCAGTTCGATAAACCCGATTATTTCACTAACGAGGAATTAGAAAACGCCAAAACGATTCTCGAATCGAGAGATTTATTCGAGCGTGAAAAACTCAGCGATTACGCGCACACGCTCGGTTTCTGGTGGTCTTCGACCGGAATCGATTACTTTCGCGGTTATTACAAAAACCTACGGGCGATTTCGCGCAACGACACCAATCGCTACGTTAAAACTTATATTCAAGGCAAACCGCACGTCGGCATCGCGCTGATTTCAGCCGACGCCCAAGCGCAGGCGAAAATAACGCCCGAAAATTTAATAGGAAAATAATATGAAAGTTATCAGTGGTCAGTGGTCAGTGGTCAGTAAAAACTTGTTTTCGGCAAGTTTGCTGATTTTATGGTTCGTCACCGCAAATTTCGCGCAGGCGGCAAAGCCGAGTATTTCCGAGCAAGCCGCGCTCGTTACCGAATTTGAGGTGAACGGCTTAAAGGTTTTGGTCAAAAGGCGCGTCAATTCGCCGACGATTGCCGCCGGATTGTTCGTGCGCGGCGGCGCGCGCAATATCACTGCTTCAAACGCCGGAATCGAAGGTTTTATGCTCCAAGTCGCTTCGGCGGGCAGCAAAGGTTTTCCGCGTGAAACATTGCGGCGCGAGTTGGCGCGGACGGGCAGCAGCATCGGCGCGGGCGCGGCAAACGATTACAGCGTTTTGAGTCTGGCTTCGACCAAGCAGAATTTCGACCGTTCGTGGAATATTTTTACCGACATCGCGCTCAACCCGACATTTGCGCCGGAAAATATCGAACAGGCGCGGCAGGTAATCGCGACCGGTTTGAGAGAGCAGGAAACCGACAACGACAATTATTTGCAGGTTCTGCAGGACAGAATAATTTACGCGAATCATCCGTATGCCAATCCGGTTCGCGGAACGCTCGACACAATCAGCCGTTTTTCCGCCAAAGAACTGAGCGATTATCACCGGAAAACAATGCAGACTTCGCGGCTTCTGCTCGTCGTCGTCGGCGACATCGACCCAAAAGAGCTGCAAACCCGTGTTGCGGCGACGCTCGGAAAATTGCCGCGCGGCGATTACAAAGAGCAGCCGTATCCGGCGCTCGATTTTTCCAAACCGACTTTGGACGTAACTTCGCGCGCGTTGCCGACTAATTACGTGCAGGGCGTTTTTAACGCGCCGTCAATCAACAGTCCCGATTATTCGGCGATGCGCGTGGCGGTCGCCGTTCTGCAAAGCCGCGTTTTCAGCGAAGTCCGCACCAAACGCCAGCTTTCATACGCGCCGAACGCCGAACTCGATTCGTATGCGGCAAATACGGGAAACATTTACGTAACGGCGGTTGACGCTAACCAAGCCGTTAAAGTAATGCTTGATGAAGTAAATAATTTAAGGACGCAGAAAATCAATTCGGGAGTAATCAACAGCATCAGCGGACATTTTTTGACGATGTATTATCTCGGTCAGGAAACCAACGGCGCGCAGGCTGCCGAGCTTGCCAAATATGAACTCGTCGGCGGCGACTGGCGCAGCGCGTTTCAGTTTCTGGACAAAATCCGCGACGTAACGCCCGAAGATATTCAAGCGGTTTCAAACAAATACCTGAAAAATATCCGCTTCGTCGTCGTCGGAAATCCGCAGGCGGTTGACCGCGAAATTTTTCTGCGAAATTAACGCTCTTTTTCTAAGAAGCCGGATGAAATTAAGACAAAAATTTCGCAAAAAACTGAAAAGTAAAAAGGCGAAAGATAAAATTATCTTTCGCCTTTTTACTTTTTTACAGGAAGACAACTGAATTCTGTCTGTTTGCATTCGATTAAGATTTGAAGATTTCCGGTATAATCCGGTAAAACCTTTCGTTGCGGCTTTGCAACTAAAAGTTTTTTAACTATAAACTTGATTATAAAATTTATTCCGCAAAAGGACTGATATATATATGAAAAAATTATTATTTGCGAGCTTTATCGTTTCGACTTTGGCTTTCGCCGCTGTCGGGCAAACAACCACGACGACCATCAGACCGAAAGTCGTAACCGTAACAAAACCGGAAACGGCGGTTTCGACCGTCGGCGAAAAAGGCGTGCGCGCCGCTTTCGACCGGCTTATCGAAGGCATCAAACAAGCCGACGCCGACAAAGTAATGAGCGTTTACCAAAATTCCGACAATATTCTTTTCTTCAACAACAACGGCTCGGCGACAATCGGCTGGGAAAATATGAAGAAAAACCGCGAAGCGTCTTATCCGAAAACCAAGAACGTAACTTTGGACGTAACCGGCTTGCGCGTCGAAATGCTCGGCAAAGACGCGGCTTACGTAACCAATAAATGGAAGCAAACACAGGAATACGACGGAAATCTTGAATCTGCTTCCGGCAGAATGTCGCTCGTTTTTAAACAAATCGGCAAGGATTGGAAAGTCGTTCACCTGCACACTTCGCCCGACAATCCGCCGGCTTCGCGTCCGGTTTTTCCGTCCGAAAGAGAAAGCCGATAATAAAAATCCGCTTCGCCGCCCGGCAGGAATAAAATCAGGAAAATAATGTGTGTAATCTGAACGTTTCGCGCATTTAATCTTCCTTTATTATTTCCCTGCCAAAAATATAATGCTTGAATACACGCCAGCGACCGTTTCACAAATTTTAACCGAGCTTCGCAAAATCATCGTCGGACAGGACGAAGCTATCGAGCAGATTCTCGTCGCCGTTCTCGCCGAAGGACACGCTCTTGTCGAAGGCGTTCCCGGAACGGCGAAAACGCTGACCGTTAAAACTCTGGCGCGAATAATCGGCGCGAAATTTTCGCGCATCCAGTTTACGCCGGATTTGATGCCGTCCGATATTACGGGAACGAACATTTTTAATATGCAGACATCGGAATTTTCCCTGCGTCCGGGACCGATTTTCACCGATATTCTGCTCGCCGACGAAATCAACCGCACGCCGCCGAAAACCCAATCGGCGCTGCTCGAAGCAATGGAAGAGCGGCAGGCGACGATTGACGGCAAACGCTACAAACTTTCACCGTTATTCACGGTTCTGGCGACGGAAAATCCGATTGAATACGAAGGAACTTATCCGCTTCCCGAAGCGCAGCTGGATAGATTTTTACTGAAAATTTTAATCGATTATCCGCCGCAGGACGCCGAACTCGAAATAATTTCGCGATGGGACGCCGGTTTTAATTCGCGTCATCTGGAACAGGTTGACGTGCGGAAATTGCCTGATGCCGAAGCGATTCAAAACTGCCGCAGCGAGGTAAAAGCGATGAGAACCGAGCCGGGCGTGCGGAAATATATTGTCGAAATCGTCCACAAAACGCGCAATCACAGTTCGATTCTTTACGGAGCAAGCCCGCGCGCTTCGGTTGCGCTGCTGCTCTGTTCAAAAGCTCTCGCCGCCATTCGCGGGCGCGATTTCCCGACGCCCGACGACGTGCGCGACGTTGCTTTGCCCGTCCTTCGTCATCGCCTCGCCCTGCGCGCCGAAGCCGAACTAGACGGCGCAACGTCGGATGCGGTAATCTCCGACATTATCAAATCGGTAGAAATTCCAAGATAATTTAGCCACGAACAAACACGAAAA
>JALZOE010000276.1 GCA_030857325.1 Acidobacteriota bacterium | reverse complement strand
GACGAAAACGGAAAAGTCATCGCAACTTATATCAGAGCGACGTTTGACGGCTCACCGGCAAACCGCGCCGGATTGCTTTACGGCGACAAAATTCTGTCGGTCAATGGCACTTCGATGCTCGGAAAAGGCATCGCCGAAGTGAGAACTTTTCTTATCGGCGCGCGCGGCACGCAGGCGAAAATTACGGTTCAGAAATACGGAAGCGGCAAACAGGAAGCGGTCGAGATTATCCGCGACGCCGTTTCCCAGCCGTCAATTTCCGAATTTTATATGCTGCGTCCCGGCGTCGGTTATATAGCGATGAGCGGCGGTTTCAATCAAACGACTTACGCCGAATTTGTTCAGGCGATGCGGAAGTTGAAAACTCAGGGAATGAACCAGCTCGTCCTGGATTTACGCAATAATCCCGGCGGTTTGGTCATTCAGGCAACACGCGTTGCCAATACTTTTCTTGCTCGCGGGCAAAAGATTTTTACTCAAAAAGGTCGCATCGACGGCGTGGGCGACACCTATTACGCCGACAATCCGTCGCCCGACGCGACGCCGCTGGTAGTTCTTGTCAACGGCGGTTCGGCGTCGGCTTCTGAAATTCTGGCGGGCGCGCTCCAGGACCACGACCGCGCTTTGATTGTCGGCGAAGACACGTTCGGCAAAGGCTTGGTTCAACTGCCGTTCAATCTTGAATACGGCTCGATGCTTCTGCTGACGATTGCCAAATACGAAACGCCTTCGGGACGCCTTATTCAGCACGATTATTCCGACGGAAGCGTTTACAACTATTACAACCGCGGCGATTCGACGCGCGAGAAACCGAAGGGCGCGATGAGCAAAACCGATTCGGGCAGAACGGTTTACGGCGGCGGCGGTATCAATCCCGATGAAGTCGTTAAGGCGAACACGATAACCGCCGAAAAATTCCGCGTCCAGCAGAAACTAGCCGACCCGGTTTTCGCTTTCGCCCTCGAAACGGCTTACGGAAAAGTTCCCGGCTTTGAAAATATGAAAGTTGACCGTCCGATTGCTTTTAATTACGACATCAACGCTCAGGATTTTCGCGTTACCGAAAATCTTTACCAGAGTTTCAAAAAATTTGCCGCCGACAAATACAAAATTTCCGGCGTGCAAATCGATAAGGAACGCGAATTTATCGAGCGCTCGCTGCGCACCGAACTCGTAACCGCCGCTTACGGTTCGACCGCTTCGCTTCAGGTTTTCAAGGAATACGACAATCAGTTAAAACGCGCGGTCGAACTTTTCCCCGCCGCCCGCCAACTGGCAATCGAAGGCGCGAAGGCAACCGCCCGGAAAACTCAATCGCAAATTAACCGTTAATACTGTTTCAGGCAAAAATAAAAAAGGATGCGAAACTCAAAACATTTCGCATCCTTTTTTATTTTACTTTATTTTACGATTTCGCGGCTGAAAAATTTGATATTAAGCCGCCAGCCATTTGATTAAATAATAAATTGCAAAACCCGCGCCGGTTAAAAGCAGCAGCGCGCCGAGAATTACAAGCGCGACGACGCCTTTAAATTTTTTATAACGATTTGGGTCGGGCGGCGATAATTGGCTTTGCGGAAAATACGGCGGCGGTCTGTGTTCACTCATATTAAATAATTAACATTTATAGTTCGGCTTATCAACAATGATTGAATAATAAACTTTTATAAATGAAAAATCGCGGAGTTTATTTCAAACTCCGCGATTTTTTTTCGAGTAAAAGCAGTTTACTATTTATTCATCGGTTTAGCGGCTTCGGCGCGCTTTCCCTCGAACGGTAGCGGCGGAAGACCCGGCATTCCGGTATTGATTACGCCTTTCATCGTGTCGCCGTCAACCGTTCCGCTGACTGACAATTCAATGGTTTGACCTTGCGCCTGTATTTTGGCGGAAGCGGTGATTTTATTGCCGGTTATTTTAGCGTCGGAAAATTCGCCTTTTCCGAGCATCGAATCGAGTGTTCCCGAAACTTTTCCGCCGTCTTGTTTAAGGGTTAAAGTAACGGGAATTTTCTGTCCCGGCACTTCGATATTTAAATTCCAGACGCCGTTCGCGTTAGCTGGAGCGCCGCTTGCAACTTTGTTGTATTTGGCAATGTCGATAACTTTGCCTTCGGTATCGACAATTTCGATTTTCTGCGAATAAGGTTTGATTTGCGGCAGAATTTCCTCGGCGTCGCCGACGATAACAATCGCGATTTTGTCGGGCGAGATGTATTTTTTCGCCACGCGCTCGACATCGGCAATCGTTACGGCGTTGACTTTATCGCGGTAGGTTTGCAGATAATCGTTCGGCAAATCGTAAAGCTGCTGCGCGACCAGCAGATTGGTCAAACCTTCCTGCGTTTCGGCGCGGCTCGGAAAAACTCCGGCAAGATAGCTTTTCGCGTCCTTCAATTCTTTCTCCGATACTTTTTCCGCTTGAATGCGTTTGAGTTCATAGAAAAATTCCTTGAGCGAATCGCCCGTAACCGGCGTGCGGACTTCGGCGTTGGTTTCAAAATTTCCCGCCAGACGTTTCGTGTCAAAGCGCGAATACGCGCCGTAAGTGTAGCCTTTGGCTTCGCGCAGATTCATAAACAGGCGCGACGACGCGCCCGCGCCCAAAACCTGATTCATCACCAGAACGGGAAAATAATCGGGATTGCCGCGGTCGATTGCCAGGTTCGCCAGCACGATATTCGACTGAATCGAACCCGGGCGGTCAACGACGGTTATCGTCGTCGCCGTCCGAGACGGCGGCGCGGGAAATTTTCCGGCGGTAAATTCGCCTTTCTGCCAGCCGCCGAAGTTTTCCTTGATTTCCTTTAAAAGAGCGTCGCGGTTGACATCGCCGACGACGATTAAAGTCGCGTTGTTCGGCGCGAACATTTTCGAGTGAAACGCCGCCAGCTTTTCTCTGGAAAGTTTTTCGATGTCGGCGGCGGTCGGCGAAGCAATTCCATAAGGATGCGTGCCGTAAAGCGTTTTCGATATTTGCTCGTCAGCCAGAAACGCGGGCTGCGAGCGTTGATATTTCAAATTTTCAATCGCGTTTTTCTTATAAAGCGTTAATTCGCTTTCGGGAAACGACGGATTCAGCACGACATCAGCCATCAGGCGCAGAACGTCCGAACCGTATAGAGAGAGCGCGGAAGCGGAGACAATCGTGTTATCTTCGCTCGCGCTTGCCGAAACGCTCGCGCCGAGACGTTCGATTTCCTCGGCAAGCTGTTTGCTCGAACGCGATTTCGTGCCTTCGTTAAGCATCGCCGTTACCGCCGATGTCAAACCGGTCGAATCAGCCGGGTCGTATATCGCGCCGGTCTTAAAGCCGAGCCGATAGCTGACCAGCGGCAGTCGCTTATCTTCAAAAACGACGACTTTTAAGCCGTTCGGCAAAGTTGTTTCAAACGGTTTCGGAATATCAAACGGTTTCGGCGCGAGCGGCGCGGGCGCGGTTTTGCGAAAATCTTCATTCATAGTTTTTTGGGCAATAGTGCTGACACCAAACGCCGAAATCAAACCGGCGACAGCTAATATTTTTGATACTTTTTTCATTTTAACTCTCCTCTTTTTTGAGTTTATAGAGTTTGTAGGGTTCATAGATTCATAGAGTTGAAGGAAAACGCCTTTACTCTGCGAACTCTATAAACTCTCCAAACTCTATAAACTCCTTCGGGCGTTTGGTTATTTTCCGACTCCTTCTTTGGGCGCGGCGGTTTTCTTTCCCGCCGGAACGATGTCGAGCAGAACGCGGTTTTCCGTATTCAGGTATTTACTGACGGCATCTTTAATCTGCGCGGGCGTGATGCTCAACAATTTTTCGAGTTCCGTATTGACGAGCGTCGGGTCGCCGTCGTAGAGCGCGTATTCGGCGATTGCCTGCGCGCGCGACAACGAAGACTGGCGCGAGCGAACCGCGCCGTTGATAAGCTGGTTGTGCAGCTTCTGCATTTCTTCGGCAGTCGGTCCGTTTGTCGCCATATCCTTGATTTCATTCATTATCGTTTCGCGGATTTTGCTTAAATCCCTGCCCGGTTTCGGAATCGCAAAGATTAGAAAACTCGACGGACCGCGGCGTTCGTCGGTAAAGCTGACGAGCTGTAGAACCGATTCTTCGCCTTTGACCAGTTTCTGGTAAAGCCGCGAGCTTTCGCCTTCGCTGATTAATCTGCCCGCGAGCGAAATGGCTTCGTGTTCCGGCGTCTGGCGCTGCGGAATTTTCCAGCCGAGAATAAATGCCGGAAACGGCGCGAGCTTGTCTTCAAACTGTTTGTATTTCATCGCCACTTCAGACGGTTCGGCGACATCGACGGCGGGCGGTTTCGGCTGTTTCGGAATCGTCGCGAAATATTTACTGACGAGTTCCTTTGCCTGCGCCGGTTCAAACGCGCCGGAGATGACCAGCACGGCGTTGTTCGGCGCGTAGTTGATGCGGAAAAAATCCTGCACGTCTTTGA
>JALZOE010000275.1 GCA_030857325.1 Acidobacteriota bacterium | reverse complement strand
TTTTGGAGAGTAAATCGGCTGACGAGATAAGCCGCTCGGTCGAGAATGTCCGCGGAGCAATCGGACCTTATGTCCGATTTGTTCGAGCCGAGCGTGTCAAAATCGAAGAGCGGACTGCCGCCCTCGACCGGATTCTCGAAAAGCTCCGCGGGCTGGCACGTGAGGTTAAAAATTTAAACTTCGGATAATCCGGCACAAAAGGTAAAGAAGAATTATCAATGAACCTAATGTGCAACTCTTTTAATTTAACACCACACCATCAAGGTCAAGCGGTTTTCGATTCAGTTGCAAGTTTAGAAAGACTTCCACCGTATGAGTTAGAATTTTTCTAATCAAACGGCTTTGAAAATGCCACAAATCGTGGACTCTGATTCTGGTAATGTGCAATCTTTCCGTCAAGTGTGAACCAACTGTTTCGACCACTTTGCGGATTTTGCGATACATTTTGGCAGCCCGTTTATCGATTGGATTTTCATCACGCTCTTTGATATTTTTGCGCTTCGGGACAATCACTTGAGTTCCATACCGGTCATTGAGCAGTTCTTGGCGAAAGGGGTCGAGAAAACCCTTGTCGCCGAGAACGGTTTTGCCAAATCCGTCAATCAGTTGTTCAGTAAAATTGACATCGTGCGGGCGGGCGGGCAAAAGCGAAGCGGAAGTTATCATCCCAATTCGGGAAACGCGCAAACCCAGTTTGAAACCGTAGTAGTGAAGCTCTTTAGCGGCACAATAACCGTAATCGGCACGTGTTGGAAAACTATTTATCGCGGAGACCGCGCGCCGACGCGCAGACGGGCAGCGGAAGGGTGTCAATCACTTGAATTGGGGCAAACAATTGTTCTGCCACATTGACAATTTGTTGTTGAATCAAGGCTTTGAACTGCCACAGATTAGCCGCTTGGCGGACAAAGAGAGTGCGGTCTTTTAAGTTTGGAAACCAATCTTGATAATGAGCTATGAAGTAGTTGAAAATATCTTTGTCAGTCGAATGTTTGAAGAATTCACCACAAATTTCGATAGTAATCACTTCCTCATCAGACACGCGCCGGAGCAAATCCGCCGTGTCGGATGGGATGCGATTTTCGCAAAATTTGTAGTTGTTCGCTTACCAAACAAAAGACCATTATGATAAAAATATCTCGTTCCATTGAATTATCCTCGCTTTTGTTATTGATTTGGTCATCAACTATTTTAGCGGGTTGTAGTTCAATGGAACATTATTCAAAAGAGTTGCACATATAGGTATAGTAATTTAGTTGAACGGCAATGCTGCAAGCCGTCTCAAAAATAGCGAATCGGCAAAAATACTTTTATTCTTTCTTTACGCGGTTTACGCCTTCGCGGGATGTTTCTTTGTTTCCCGCAAAGCACGCCGGCAGGTTGCAGAGTGAAACGCAAAGTATTTTTGAGACGGCTTTCAGATGGAAAAAACACGCCCGAATTTTGATAGATTAAAAGCGGCGACGACAACGGCGCGGCGGATGTCAATCGGCAAATCAATTTGAAACCGTCCCAAATCGAACGCGCTTTCAAAACTTTTCCAGCGACGATTAAGCTGACGCTCGATTTCCTCTTCCGAAATCTGCAAATCGGTTGTGGAAAATGTTCCAGCTATTTCGACAAAAAACTCGTTGTGTTCGACGATTACCAATTTTCTTTCCGTTTCCAACAGTTCGCCCAGCGCTTTGCCATAGATTTCGCCCGCGTTGTGAAACAGCAGAAATCTCTTTTCCGCGTCTTTTTCCGTTTGAATATTCACTAAAGGCATCGCGCCCGTTTCATCGGCAGCCGGAAAGCCTAATTCTTTTGCCAGCGCTTTAATTAACGCCGCGGATTTGACCAGCCGATTCCATTTTTGATTTGGTTTGCGGACGTTTTTCGTATCGGTTTCGGCGCGGGTTAAAACTTTGCGTCCATTTGCGGACGTTACGCGGCGGGCGTGTCCGCCCATCAGAAAAGTGCTTCCGGCGGGCAATTTGGAATCGAGATAACCGACGCGCCTGCCGGTCATATCGTCAATCACCACCGCGCCGTCGCCTTTTCCCGACAGATTGCTGTAAAGTGTGCGTTCTTCGTAAAGTTTTTCCCACATTTCGCCTGCCCGCAACTGTTTTCCGCCGTGCATCGCGGGTCGGAAAAAGTTTTTTTCAATTAAATGCTCGACGATTTTATCGTATTGATTTTTGTTAATTAACGGTTCGCCTGTCGGATCTGCAAAAAGTCCGTAAGCGTGTTCGGGATTGAGTTCGCTGTGCGTCGTTTGTTTTAAATAAGAGCAGAGCTGCTGGACGACAACCGACGGACGAAACGCCAAGCCGTTGTCCGAACCGAGCAGCGCGGTCGTTTCCTCATCGGAATTTTCGGCGGCGCGAATGAAGACTTGAAAGACGGCTTCTTCAATCGGCGTTCGATAAAAACAAGCGACATTTGTGCGTTTTGCGCGGCGATTGCCGCGCCCGATGCGCTGGAGAAACGAGCCTAAATTGTCGGGCGCGCCGACGAGCAAAATCAAATCAACGTCGCCGATGTCTATGCCGAGTTCGAGCGTCGAAGTAGCGAAACACAAAGCCGCACCCGCGCGGGCGAAATTTTCTTCCGTTTGACGGCGGATGTGCGCGCTCAAATTCGCGTGATGAACCAAAATCTTATCGCCGAACGGCGCGCCGCCGCGCAGCAAATTGACCCATTCTTCACATTCCGCCCGTTTTTGACAAAACGCCAAAACTTTTTTTACCGCGCGCGATTTGAACGTCGCAAAAAGCTCGCGCAGAGACGCCGCGCCGCGCATCTCGAAAAACTCCGCGTCAATTTCGCGCTGCCCGCCGGTTTGAATTAAAACCGGATTGGCAAAGTATTTGGCGGCAGCGATTGCGGGATTGTGCATCGTCGCGGACAAAGCGCAAAATTGAACTTCTGCGGTTTCCGAATCGCCTTTTGTAAAAGCGTAGTTTCTTAATTTTCGCAGGCGATTGAGCAAAATTCGCAGTTGGTCGCCGCGCGGCGTGTTGTCGTAAAGATGCAGTT
Organism: Acidobacteriota bacterium; assembly: GCA_030857325.1. Classification (GTDB taxonomy): domain Bacteria; phylum Acidobacteriota; class Blastocatellia; order Pyrinomonadales; family Pyrinomonadaceae. The sequence goes on along the minus strand of JALZOE010000275.1, from coordinate 1,423 downwards.
CGTCCAAAACGACGGCGCGAACATCGCGCAGCATCTTCGGGCGATTTGCCAGTAAAGAATCCAAAGATTCGGGCGTGGTGATGAGAAATTCCGGCGGTTTTAAAGAATTAAGCGAAGGTTCATCGCCGGTTTTGACCGCCAATCCGATTGCCATTTTTTTTAACGGCTGTTCGACGCGCCTGGCAATGTCCCGCGCCAAAGCCCGCGTCGGAACGATATATAAAAACTTGACGGTCGAAGTTTGCTTTTGCGATATAATTTTGAATCGCCGCTGTTGATAGCGTTCTAGAATCGGAGCTAACGCGGCTTCGGTTTTGCCGCTCGCCGTCGCCGCCGCCAAAACGCAGTTTTCTCCGTTCAGCAAAGGTTCGAGCGCAAGCTCCTGAATCGCGGTCAATCGTCCGAAACCGGACAAGAAAGCGTCGAAGGTGTGCGGGAGAAAGTTCATTTATTGATTACAACAAAGCCCGCCGCAGTTCGGCGACGGCTTGATTGGCGTTGAAATCTCGATGCGCGTAGCAGAGGTCGAATATCTCGACCGACAGGCGAATGAACTGGCGCAGATTTATCAGATTGTTGTCGAGGCATTCCGACAAACCGCGCGCGACATCAACAAATTGCCCGTTGTTTTCGTAATTGTAAGATTGGCGATGCAAAACGTAAAGCCGCGACATCAGTTCGTCGAGCGCGGCGGGCGGCAGGTATTTTTTTAATGCGAGAATTTGTTCTGCGTCCAATGAATGCTTGTAATCGAAAGTATTCGCCGACGGCGTAACGGCAAAAAGCAGTAACAAATGACTGTTGTCTTTGAGCCGAAACGGATGCGAACGATATTGATGCTGCAAATCGTTTTCCGAAATTCGCCCGCGCCCGCCGAGCGCGGTGTAAATCAGAGCTTTGAAAAAATTGTCGGCGCGTTCCTTTCCGCGCCCGTTGAGCAGGCTGTAATGTTCGGATTCGTCAATGAAAACGGCAAGTCCGGCGTAACCGGCGTTTGTCGCCAGCCAGCCCCAGCCGTTCAGTAAATAACAGTATTGGTCGGCGGCGGTCGTCAATTGGGAAAGCGATTTTATCGGAAATTCTTTACTTTTGAACGCGGCGTTCCGGCGAATGTCGGCAATGAAAACTTTTTCGCCTGACATCCAACCAATCAACGAATCAAAAGCCTCGTTCGGCTGGTCGCGCATCAGCGAATAATTATGCAGAGCCGTTGCGAAAAATGTTTCTTTCACGCCGTCTTGAATTTCTGAATAATGCGGCTGAGCGATGATTTTTTCAAGTAACGGCGTGAGTCCGATTTCCGGCGAATCGGGAAAACGCAAGGAGCGCATCAATGAAAGATAAATTCTCTGCGGGCGATTCGGCGGAACTTCGCGCAAATCAAGACTCGTCGTCGCAACAATAAAATTATTTGCCAGAGCTT
>JALZOE010000033.1 GCA_030857325.1 Acidobacteriota bacterium | reverse complement strand
TTGCGGAACTTAATGATTCACATTAGGTTACACGATATTTGGTTGATGATTTTGCAGATGGCACAATATATTGTGTTTTTTTTGTTGACAACGCAATTTGAATTCGGTTATATTGCTTTTCACTCGGAAGTAAAAGCAAAGCTCAAATACCTGGGCGGGATTCGGAAAAGGTTCTTCAAAATCGGCATTTGTATAATACCGGCGTGAACGAAAATCTAAAATCTAAAACTAACTGCGTCTAAAATAATAAAAGAATAAGGAAAGTAAAAATATGAATTCAGCCCTTGAAACTGCCGTGTCCGGCAATCTTGTCGCCGCCAACGGAAAATCGAACGGAAACGGAAACGGCGCGGCGGCTGTAAAGCGTGAAATCAAACCGATTGGCTTAAACGGTCAGAAAGTCGTCAGCAAACGCTATTCGCTGAAAGATACAAAGGGTGAAGCGGTTGAAACGTGGGATGACATCGTGCGCCGCGTCGTCGGACACGTTTCGACGGCTGAAAAAGACGCGGGTAAACGCGATTATTTTTACAATTCGATGCTCGAAGTAATGCTCAACCGCGAATTCGTCCCGAACACGCCTTGTTTAGTCAACGCCGGAAAGCCGAAAGGACAGCTCGCCGCCTGTTTTGTTTTAAACGTTCCCGATTCAATCGAAGGCATTATGGAACACGCCCAAGCCGCCGCCATTATTCATCAAACCGGCGGCGGAACCGGAATGACGTATGAATTTATCCGTCCGATGGGCGCGATGGTCAACTCGACGCGTGGCGTGGCAAGCGGTCCGGTTTCGTTTATGAACATCGTCAACACGATGACCGAAGTCGTCAAGCAGGGCGGCGTCCGGCGCGGCGCCAATATGGGAATGATGCGATGCAGTCATCCTGACATTTTGCGATTTATCCACGCCAAAAATGACCAGCATTCATTGACGAATTTTAATATTTCTGTCAACGTAACCGACAAATTTATGGACGCCGTTGACAATAAGAAATGGTTTCAGATGGAATTTGCGGGCAAAGATTGGACACAGCCGGTTTTCGACCCGCTGACCGGAGAAGATTACGCCGTTTATCGTCGCGCCGACGGCGAAACCGTTACGTTTGCCGACAAACTTGCTTTTGAAAGCGCCGATTTATCCGACTGCACAATTGAAAATCCGCCCGCGCCCGGAATGGTTTACGCGCCCGACATCTGGAATCGCATTATCGCTTCGGCGCACAAATATGCCGAACCGGGAATCGCCTTTATCGACCAGGTAAATCGCCACAATCATATGATGAAATCGATGGGACCGATTTACGCGAGCAATCCTTGCGTCGCGGGCGACACTTTGGTTTATACCGACGAAGGTTTAATCACGATGCGCGAGCTTTACGACACGCAAAAACAATTCGACGCGGCTGTCGATTCGCGCTTCGGTTACGAAAATACGTTTCACGCGTCTTCGACCGCTTTCAAAACCGGCTTCAAACCCGTTTTCAAACTTCTGACCAAAGAAGGCTACACGCTGCGCGCCACTGCCGACCACAAGATTATGACGACGAACGGCTACGTCCCGCTCGGCGAACTGAAGCGCGGCGACAAAGTTCACATCTTAAACCGCAAAGGCGGATTCGGCGTCAAAGGTTCGCTGGCGCTCGGCAGAACTTTGGGCTGGCTCGTCGGCGACGGAAATTTGGCGGGCGGCACACAGCGCGCGATGCTTTCGTTTTTTGGCGACGAACAAAATCTCGCTCCCGTATTTGCCGAATATGTCAACGAAATGGCTGCGCCGCTGACGAATTCAGACAGAAAAACTTATGAAATTTCGCCGTTAGCCGTTAAAGGACACGCCGAAACTCGTCTGACTTCCGAGAGACTTTACAAAATTGCCGGCGAACACGGTTTGACGGAAAACAAACTGCAAATTCCGAAGCAGGTTTTTCAAGGCTCTGAAAATATGCAGCGCGGATTTTTACAGGCGTTATTTTCGGCAGACGGAACGGTTTCCGGTAATTTAGAAAAAGGCGTTTCCGTTCGTCTGACTTCCGTTTCAAGCCAGCTACTCGAAGAAGCTCAGAGATTACTTGGTAATTTCGGAATTGCTTCAAAGATTTACCGCAATCGTAAAAACGAAATGAAGAAGCTGATGCCGGACGGCAAAGGCGGAAAAAAAGAATATGATTGCCAAGCGTATCACGAGCTTTCAATCAGCAAACAAAACATTGCGGCTTTCACCGAAGAAATCGGATTTTTGCAGGAAGCTAAACAATCAAAATTAAATGCTTTTCAGCAGGATTTGAAACGCGGATTTTACGCCGAAAATTTCACGGCGACAGTTAAAGACGTTATCGCCGACGGCGAGGAAGACGTTTTTGACATCACCGTTCCGGGACCGCATTCATTTATTGCAAACGGCTTAACGGTGTCAAATTGCGGCGAACAATTTCTTCACTTTTCCAATTCCTGCAACCTCGGAAGTATTGATTTATCAAAGTTTTACAAGCAAGTCGGCGACGGTGTAAATCCTGATGAATCCGTCGAATGGGAAAGGCTGGCGCGGGTTACGCATCTCAGCACGCAGTTTTTGGATAACGTGATTGACGCCGGAGATTTTCCGCTTGACGACATTGACGATGTTGTCAAAAGAACGCGTCCCGTCGGCTTGGGAATTATGGGTTTTGCAGATTTATGTCTGAAGTTGAAAATCACTTACGGCGGGCAGGATTCGATTGCTTTAATGGATAAAGTAATGGGTTTTGTCCGCAAGGAATCGTGGCAAGCGTCGCTCAAAATCGGCGCGGAAAAGGGAGCGTTTCCCGAATTTGAAGGCAACCGCGAAGCATACGCGAAATTTTTGTATGACGAAATCGGCATATCGCGCGATGTGCCGTTGACGCCGCGTAATTACGAGACGACGACGATTGCGCCGACGGGAACGATTTCGCTGGTCGCCGAAACCTCGTCGGGCTGCGAGCCGAATTTTTCGTGGGCTTATGTTCGTCAGGACACAATCGGAACGCGCACTTACGTTCACACTTTAGCGGCGGAAGCGTTGGGAATCGAAGTTGACCAGACGGACGAGGAATCTATTAAACGCGCCGCGCAGCACGTTGTCGAACACGAAAGCGAGCTGCCCGATTATTTTATTTCGGCGCTCAATATCACGTCGAAACAGCACGTTCAGGTTCTCGCGGCGGCGCAGCGAAACGTCGATAATTCAGTTTCTAAAACCTGCAACGGCGCGCACGACGATACAATCGAATCGGTTGACGAGCTTTACCGAATGGCAAAAGATTTGGGTTGCAAATGCGTGTCCTATTACCGCGACGGCTCGCGCACCGGTCAGGTTTTGACTTCGATGAAAACCGAAGACAAGAAAGCGGAAACGGATGCGGAAATTACCACAACCGTCGAAACCGATTTTATGCCGGAAGTAGTCGCCGTTTCCGGTATTGCGGAAACCGGAGCGAAATCGAAAATTGCAACGCCGCCGCGTTCGGTAACAGTCAACAGATTCGAGCGCCCGCGCGAACTGCGTGGCGCAACGTGGCGCATTCCATTTGACGAGCGCAACCTGTATGTAACGGTCAACCACGACGGCGAAAATATTCTAGAAGTTTTCGCCACCGGTCCGATTTCCGAAGGCGTCGGGCTGCTCGCTTCAAAAATGCTGCGCGGCGGTTTTGAAGTCAAGCAAGTCGCCAGAAGTTTAAACAAAGTAACGGCAACGCACGCCGTCTGGTTTAACGAACGCCTGCTTACTTCCCCGGAACAAGCCGTCGCCGAATGTCTGCTTTTAACCGACCGCCGTTTGAAAAATATGCCCGCCTCGGAACGTCAAATCAGTAAAGCGACGACGACAAACGGACAAACAATTACGCCTACGGCTGAAACTTTGCCGAAAATGGCGAGTCTTATCGGCGAATGTCCCGAATGTAGAGGTCAGCTCGAACACGCTTCGGGTTGCGATTTCTGCCGCGACTGCGGATACTCTAAGTGTAAATAAATCGCCGATTAAGTTGCAGAATCAGAAAAATTTCAGAATCTGCGGCTTAACTGTTCGATACAGTATGCGTGTCGCAAATGCCGGTTTTTCAGTGCAATGTGCGGGTAATCCTCTAAAGCGGAAAAAAAGATAAAAAAGACGGATTCAATATATCGAATCCGTCTTTTTTATTAAAATAAAACAATTATCGCGAATCAATTACACGCAAAACCGTTGTAACCTTTGCAATCGGCGGGAAAAGTGAGAAAATCTTTGTTTGTGAAAAAACTTAAAAGAGTCGTTTTTTAGTTTCCTCAATCGAACCGGGCAAATTTGTAAAAAAGACGGTAAATAATAAATGCTGGATACGGAAGTTCTGGAAAAACTTTTTCGCGGCGAAACCAGAGGCGTGGCGCGGGCGATTACAAAAGTAGAAAACGGCGCGGCTGGCGCGGCGGCGCTGATGAAAAAAGTTTTTCCAAAAACGGGAAACGCTTTGATTGTCGGAATTACAGGCTCGCCCGGCGCGGGAAAATCTTCGCTTGTCGATAAGCTCGCGATGTTTTACCGCGACAGAGGCGAGAGAATCGGAATCATCTGCGTTGACCCGTCAAGCCCGTTTTCCGGCGGCGCGATTTTAGGCGACCGCATCAGAATGCAGACGCTCGGACTCGACAAAAACGTTTTTATCCGCTCGATGGCGACGCGCGGCAACTTGGGCGGACTTTCGCGCGCAACCGTTGACGCCGTAGCGATTCTGGACGCGGCGGGTTTTGATAAAATTATTGTCGAAACCGTCGGCGTCGGTCAGGACGAAGTTGAAATCGTCAAAACGGCTGATGTTTCGGTTGTCGTTCTCGTTCCCGGAATGGGCGACGATATTCAGGCGATTAAAGCCGGAATTATGGAAATCGGCGATGTTTTCGTCATCAACAAAGCCGACCGCGAAGGTGTTTTGCGAACCGAAAAGGAACTCGAAACGCTTTTATCGCTGGCGCACCGACCGGATTTCTGGAATTCGCCGATTGTCCGAACCGTGGCGACCGAAAATAAAGGCATCGAAGATTTATCCATTGCCATCGAAAGCTACAACGATTTTCAAAAGAAAGGCGAAGCGAGTTTGACCAGAAGAAAAGACATCGCGCGCTGGCGGCTTTTGGAATTGCTGCGTGAAACGCTTTTGACGCAAACCTTGAACAAAAACGGAACTTTAGAGAAATTGGAAAAGTTCGCGCTCGAAGTAGCGGAAAAGAAACGCGACCCGTATTCGGCGGTTGAAGAAATATTAAAATAAACGAATGAAAATCAATCATCTCGGCATTGCCACAAAAGGAATCGACGACGCGCTGAAGTTTTGGGCGGACGCGCTCGGATTGGAAAACGTTCATACCGAAACGGTCGAAGACCAAAAGGTGCGCGTGGCGATGCTGCCGATTGGCGAGACGCGCATAGAATTGCTCGAAGCGACGAGCGCGGATTCGCCGATTGCAAAGTTTTTAGAAAAGCGCGGCGGCGGAATTCATCATATCGCCGTCGATGTCGAAAATATCGAAGACGCTTTGGCGAAACTAAAAGCCAAAGGAATGCGTTTAATTGATGAAAAGCCGCGCGTCGGCGCAGAAGATTGTCTTGTGGCGTTTGTTCACCCGTCATCGGCGAACGGCGTTCTTCTCGAATTAGTGCAGAGTAAAAAATAATAAAACGAAAGATTAGAAATCAGATTTAACAATTTAACAATTTAATAGAGGAAAATTTAATGAAGAAATGCCCGAAATGCAGAACCGAATACGTCAGCGATTCGATGGAAATTTGTCCGAATGACGATACTGTTTTAGAATCCGTAGGCACGCCGCCCGTCGGCGCGGATACTTTTTCACCGCCCGCAACCGAAGTAAAAGCGGCTTCTGCCGCGACAGCCGCGAGCCAAAATAAAGGAATGAGCGCGCTGACCAAAAGTTTGATTGTCCTGCTCGTAATTTTAGGACTCGGCGCGGGACTCGTTTTCTGGAAAACCAAATATGCCGGACACGGCGACGAAACACTGAACCGTATCACTAAAGAAGATATGGCGATTCTGCTGAAAGACGCCAATCCGATGCAGCTCAAACAACTGGCGGGCAGCCCGGAAGCGAAGCAAAAAATCGCCGAAAACATCAAGCAATTGCTGGCGGTTGCGAGTCAGGCGAGAAAAGAAGGCATCGCCGACGAGCCGAGCGTCAAACGCGAGCTGGAAAATATCCGCACCGTTTTGACCGCGACGATTTACGACCAGAAAATCAACAGCGGTAAAGGTCCGATGCCGCCGTTCGGTCACATTACCGAAGAACAGGTCAACACGTTTTTGAGCGATGCCAGCCACGAAGCCGAGTTTAAGGAATTTCTCGATTCAAAAATTGAGATTGCCAAGGAAAGCGGCAAATTTCCGAAGGATAAGGAATTAACCGAAGAAGAAATAAAACAGGCGAAAAACGATTACGCCAAAATCAGAATTTACGAAGCCGAAGCCAAAGCGAAAAGCGGCGAGCTGGGCGAAGAATTTAAACGCGAACTCGAACTGCAAGTCAAATTGCAGCAGGCACAGTTTCTTGCCGGACAATACGCGCAGAAAAATCTGGTCGAAAAAGTAAAAGTTACGGACGAAGAGGTTCAGAAATATATCGCCGAACACCCGGAACTCGACCCGAAGGAAAAAAGAGCGACTGCCGAAGGAATCTTGAAACGCGCGCTGGCGGGCGAAGATTTCGCTAAATTGGCGAATGAATACAGCCAGGATCCGGGCAACAAAAGTCCCGACGGCGAGCCACAGGGCGGAATTTACGAAGACGTAACGAAAGGCAAAATGATGCCCGCGTTTGAACAAGCCGCGCTCGCGCTCGAACCGGGAAAAGTCGCCGACCAATTAATCGAAACGCCTTACGGCTTTCACATTATCAAGCTCGAAAGAAAAGGCGAAGGCAAAGGCGCGGACGGCAAACCGGCTGAAACCTACGACGTGCGTCATATTTTGATTACGACGACGTCCAAAGACCCGAACAATCCGACGGCGCGCGAATTACCTGTCACGGAAATGGTCAGACAAACACTCGAAACCGAAAAGCAAAAGAAAATTCTTGATGAAATCGTCGCCAACAATCCAATCGAAGTCGCCGAAGATTTTGAAATCCCAGAAGTTTCCGACGAGCAGATGCAGCAAATGATGCAGCAGCAAATGCAGATGCAGGGAATGCCGCCGCAGGGCGCAATGCCCGAAGAAGGCGGCGAACCGGCAACCGCGCCGAATGGCACAGCACCCGCAAAACCCGCGCCGAAAAAATAGTTTAATTTAACAGAAAATGGAAAATGGAAAATGGAAAATTTGATTTTTCCTTTTCCATTTTCCATTTTTAGTTATTATCATTTTTATTATGAAATTCGGCGATTTTCGCATTGAAACGATTTCCGACACTGAGTTTCGGCTCGACGGCGGCGCAATGTTCGGCGTCATTCCGCGAGTTTTGTGGGAAAAGATTTGCCCGCCCGACGCGCAAAACCGGATTCAAATGCAGACGCACTGTTTGTTTGTCGAAACGCCGACCGAAAAGATTTTGATTGAAACCGGAATGGGCGAAAAATGGACGGAAAAACAATCGAAAATCTACGGTGTAAATCGCGCAAAGCCTTTTGCCGAAACGCTTTTTGAGCGAACGAATTATAAACCCGAAGACATTACAATCGTCGTCAACACGCATCTGCATTTCGACCACTGCGGCGGAAATACGATTTTCAACCCTGTGGGCGAAACCGTTCCCGCTTTCCCGAACGCGCGTTATTTGGTTTCCGAAAACGAATTTAATCACGCCGAAAATCCTTACGAACGCGACCGCGCAAGTTATATTTCCGACAATTGGCGGGCGCTCAAAAACAACGGTCAACTCGAATTAAAACCGAGCGTTTACGAAGTCGCAAGAGGTATAACGATGACCGAAATGCGCGGTCATAACGGCTCGATGCAAACCGTCAAAATCGAATCGAACGGCGAAACGCTTTACAGCTTTTCCGATTTAATTCCGACAACCGCGCATCTTCCACTGCCTTGGATTATGGGTTACGACCTTTTCCCGCTCGAAACTCTGGAAAATAAAAAACGTCTTCTGCCGCGAGCTTTGGAAGAAAACTGGCTCTGCTGGTTTTACCACGATTTCGCTGCTCCGCTTTGCCGTTTGACCGAAGATAATGGAAAATTAAAGGTGACGAATCTTCAAATCTGAGGAGTGAAAATTATGTCCGCATTAACAGCCGCACTGCCGCATCGCAAATTCACGATTGACGAATATCACAATTTCATCGAAACCGGAGTTTTTAAGCCCGAAGAACGCATCGAGCTTTGGGAAGGAGAATTTGTCGAAATGTCGCCCATCGGAAAAAGACACGCATCGTTAGTAGATTTTTTGGTTGAATGGTTAATTGAAATTTCGCAGCGCCGCTTTATCGTGCGCTCGCAAAGTCCGATTGTTCTAAACGACTTTTCAGAACCGCAGCCCGACATCGCCGTTCTCAAACGCCGCGAAGACTTTTACCGCAGCGAAAACGCGACCGCCAAAGACGTTTTAATCGTGATGGAAATCGCCGACACGACTTTGAAATACGACCGCGACACGAAGTTTCCGCGCTACGCCGCCAGCGGAATTGAAGAAGCGTGGCTGATTGACCTTGAAAACGACCGCGTTGAAATTCACGGCGAGCCGACCGAGTTCGGTTATTCTCTAGTCAAAATTCTGCATCGCGGGCAAACCGCCGAATCAACCGTTTTGCCGGAAATAAAAATTACAATCGACGAAATTTTGGGATGATTATGGAGCGAAAGATAGTTAGAGTCGCCGTAAAAACAAAACTAAATGAGAAAAGTTCCGACTTTTCCTTTTGGCAATCAAGAAGTTACGCCGAAAGGCTCGGCGCTTTAGAGGAGATTCGTCGGGAATACAACGATTGGAAATACAGCGATGCTGAACAAAGATTTCAAAGAGTTTATCGAATCGTTAAACTCAAACGCGGTTAAATATCTGGTGCTTGGCGGTTACGCAATCGCTTTTCACAGTCATCCGCGTTATACCAAAGACCTCGATGTTTGGCTCGAATTAAGCGAAGAAAACGCGGCGAACGCGATGAAAGCCTTGAACGATTTCGGCTTTGGCGATATTGAAATCTCGAAAGAGGATTTTCTGCAAGCGGGAACGGTTATTCAACTCGGCTATCCGCCAAACAGAATTGGTTTGATAAATTCGCCGGATGGCGTTGATTTCGCCGAATGTTACGCATCCAGAATTGAAATCGATATTGACGGCGTGAAAATATCGGGTATTGATTTGGAAAATTTAAAGAAAAATAAAAAAGCGTCGGGACGATTGCAGGATTTGGCTGACTTGGAAAAACTCAGCGACGAGTAAATACGAAATAGTTATTTACCGGAGCAAACGATACTGAATTGTTTTTGAAGTAGAAATATTAACGAATAATTTATGGAACAAGTAAAAATCGGAATCATCGGCGGCAGCGGTTTATACCAGATGCCGGAATTGACGGACGTTAAAGAAGTCGCGGTTGAAACGCCGTTCGGCAAACCGTCGGACGCATTTTTAATCGGAACGCTGGAAGGCGAGCGCGTCGCGTTTTTGCCGAGACACGGGCGCGGGCATAAACTCACGCCGACCGAACTTCCCTTTCGCGCCAACATTTACGCAATGAAACTTTTGGGCGTCGATTATATTTTGTCGGTTTCGGCGGTTGGAAGTCTTCAAGAACAATACGCGCCGACCGATATGGTTATTCCCGACCAGTTTTTTGACCGCACAAGAGCGAGAGCGGAAGAATCAACATTTTTCGGCAAAGGAATCGTCGGACATATTACTTTTTCGCATCCGGTTTGCAATGAATTGGGCGATATTCTGGAAGAATCGTGCAGAACGGTTGAAAATTTGAAAGTTCATCGCGGCGGAACTTATCTGTGTATGGAAGGTCCGGCGTTTTCGACCAAAGCCGAATCGAATGTTTACAGAAGTTGGGGAATGGACATTATCGGGATGACGAATTTGCAGGAAGCGAAACTCGCCCGCGAAGCCGAAATCGCTTATGCAACTTTGGCTTTAGTTACCGATTACGACTGCTGGCACGAAGGACACGACGATGTTTCTGTCGATATGGTCATCGAATATCTGCACAAAAACGTCCGCAACGCGCAGTTAATTTTAAAGGAAGCCGTAGGGCGTGTTGCGGCAAAGCAGACGCCGAATCAATTTGCGGGCGCGACGAAAAGCGCGATTTTTACCGCGCCCGAACTCTGGAACAAAGAGACGGCAAAAAATCTGGAAGCGATTATCGGGAAATACGCATCGAAAGAGTAAAATGGATGTTGAGGTGAAAATTTATGGGCGAAAATCTTGTTTTAGGCAAATCTTTTGCTTCGGCGTCGGGCGTCGCGCTTATTCGCAACGGCGAGATTGTCGAATTTTTTCCGCAAACTTCCGGCGATTTGGGGTTGTCCGGCAATGAAATCGTTTTGACGAAATCCGACGAAGCGGAATTGACCGAAGCGTTGCGGGACTTTGTTTCCAAAATGAAAGTTATCAATCAAAGAATAGATGCGAGTCAGAAAGAAATAGAAAGGTTAAGCGATAAATCCGCCGAAAGACGGAAGCGTTTTGAAATCGCAATGCAAAAGTTGGAAGGTCTTATAAAATGATTGGTAATATAAAGGAAATTTTTTCCGCCCTAAAAGAACATCTGGTTTTAGCAGAAAAATTAGAACAAAGCAAAAAAGAAGTCGAAAAGCTGCGAAACGACCACGACGAACTCGACGAAAAGTTCACTCGGTTTGTCGAAAAAGTTCAGGTTTTGCTCGAAAAGCATTTTGAGAGAGTAGAAAAAGAAATCCAAAACGTCCGCGAAAAAGAAGCGGCGAATCGCAGAATCGAGCTTCTCGAACTCGAAAATAAATTTCTTAAATCGGAAAAATCTTTACCGCCGCGCGGTAGAGACGAAAAATAATTATGAAAAAAGCATTTTTAATTTTTAGTTTTGTATTTTTAACTTTCGCTTCAACGGCTCTGGCGCAGAAACAAATCGAGCCGCAGATTCAGCGCGACCCGATTCTTGAAACCGACGCCAGTCATAATCTGGAAGTCGCGCGCCAGTATTTTACGACAAAAAAGGCTTATCGCGCCGTCCTGCTGCGGTTTGAAGAAACGTTTGCCGCTTATCCGCAATTCTCCAAAATGGATCAATTTCTTTATTACGCCGGAATGAGCAGTTTTTATCTCTCCGAAAATAAAGGCAAACAAAAGCTCGAAAAACAGGCGACCGCCGCCGAAAAAGAAAAATACGCGCCCGAAAAAATGCGCGAAGAAGCGGTTGCGTATCTCGGTCAGTTGGTAAAAGATTATCCGCAAAGCCAATTTAAGACGGACGCGGAAAAGACTTTGAAACAAATTGAAGCGCAAAAATAAACGCTTCAATTATAAAATTTGAAATTTAATTAAGCCGATTGTCTTTGACCGTCGGCTTTTTTATTTTTAGAATCTAGTTTGCAATTTTAATTTAACCAATCAAACAAATATAAAAATATGTCTTTAACAGTTGTAGGTTCGGTGGCGTTCGACGCGGTGGAAACGCCGTTCGGCAAGCGCGATAAAATGCTCGGCGGCGCGGGAACGCACTTTGCGCTGTCGGCGAGTTTTTTTACCGACGTGCGCGTTATCGGCGTCGTCGGCAGCGATTTTACCGACGCGGAATGGAACGTTTTCAAGCGTCATAATATCAATACGGATGATGTCGAAGTCGTCCAGAGCGGCAAAACTTTTTTCTGGCGCGGGCGTTACGATTATGATTTGAACACGGCGCACACGCTCGAAACGCAATTGAACGTGTTTGAAACCTTCGAGCCGAAACCGTCGGAAGCATCGAAAAATTCACGTCTTTTATTTCTGGCGAATATTTTGCCGATGCTGCAAAAACAGGTGCGCGAGCAATGTGCGGACGCGGAATTTGTGGCGATGGACACGATGAATTTCTGGATTGATTCGATGAAAGACGCTGTTATCGAAACGGTCAAAGTTGTCGATTGCGTTATCATCAACGACGCCGAAGCCAGACAATTAGCCAACGAGCCGAATATTCACAAAGCGGCGAAAAAGATTATGAGTTTCGGACCGAAAGCCGTCGTCATCAAACGCGGCGAATACGGCGCGGCTTTATTTACCAAAGATAATTATTTTGC
>JALZOE010000274.1 GCA_030857325.1 Acidobacteriota bacterium | reverse complement strand
AAGGTAAAATCCTTTGCCGAAACCGAACCGCGCGGTCCGAATACCAGATAAGCGCCAATCAAAGTAATGACGACGACGATAATTGTTCTAATCCACAAACTACTTTTATTCATTGTTAAATGTCAGCCTTAGAGCGACAGCAGTTAAATTTTTACCGCAAATTATTTTTCGTCCGGCGACCTTCTGCCGACGACGGCGCTTTTGGCAATCTCCAAAAACGATTTTTCTGCGCTCTGAATTATGAAACTCGTGTCTCTGACTTCCTTGATTTTGCCGATTACGCCGCCGTTGGTAACAACTTCGTCGCCCGCTTTCAGCTCGGTAATCATTGTTTTTATCTCCGCCTGCTGCTTTTTCTGCGGCATTATGACGAGAAAATAAAAAATCCCGAAAATAAGAATGAACGGTAGAAAAGCGAGAATATTAAAACCCGAACCGCCGTCTTGAAAAAGCAAGAAAAATATACTCATTTTGTTTTGTGGAGACTGCAAAGATTGCAATTATAAATTATGAACTACGATTCGCGAAACCGCAAAAGCCGAAAACTTGCTTCTTCAGAATCAAGTTTCGTCAATCAGGATTGTTTTTCTTTTTCGCCTTCACGGATTTTGTTGATAAAATCGCTGCGAAAGTTGCCAAAGTTTCCGAGCCTGATAGCTTCTCGCACGCGGCGCATCGTGTTAAGAAAAAACGCGAGATTGTGATGCGAAATTAAAGTCGCCGCCAGTATTTCGCCCGTTTGATACAAATGACGCAAATATGCTTTTGAATATCTGCGGCAAACCGAACACGGACATTCAAAATCGAGCGGTTCGGTATCTTTCGCAAATTTCGCGTTTCTAATATTCAATTTTCCGCTCGTAACGAACGCGCTTCCCGTCCGCCCGTTACGCGTCGGTATCACGCAGTCGAACATATCGACGCCCCGATAAACCGCTTCGACCAAATCTTCCGGCGTGCCGACGCCCATTAAATAACGCGGCGCATCTTCCGGCATTTGCGGCGCGATGTTTTCGATAACCTCATACATCACCGATTTTTCTTCGCCGACGCTCAAACCGCCGATAGCGTAACCGTCGAAACCGATTTCGACGGTTTTTTCCAAACTCTCTTTTCTCAATTCCAAATGACTCGCGCCTTGAATTATGCCGAACAATGCCTGTCGTCCGCTCAAATTTTCGGCTTCTAAAAATCCGGTGTCCATCCCGGAATTTTGCAGCTCGTCAAACCGATTTCTCGACCGCAGCGCCCAGCGCGCCGTCATTTCCAAACTTTTGCGCGTCGCTTCAAAACCGGCTTTTCCTGGCGTGCATTCGTCGAAAACCATCACGATTTCCGAACCCAGAGCCGCTTGAATCTCCATCGAAACTTCGGGCGAGAGAAATTTTTTATCGCCGTTTATGTGCGAGCGAAACTCGACGCCTTCTTCTGAAAGTTTCCGCAAATCGGTCAGCGAAAAAACCTGAAAACCGCCCGAATCGGTCAAAAGCGAGCGCGTCCACGTCGAAAATTTATGCAGTCCGCCAACCCCGCGAACGATTTCCGCGCCCGGACGCAGAAATAAATGATACGTATTTCCAAGAATTATGCGCGCGTCGAGTTCGTCTTCGAGCCATTCGTAACGCACACCTTTAACCGTCGCTTGCGTCCCGACCGGCATAAACACGGGCGTTTCGATAACCGAACGCCTCGTCCGCAAAATTCCAGTTCGCGCATTTCCGTCCCGCGCCGTAACTTTCCATTCAACATTTAACATTCAACATTTAACATTCAACATTTAACATTTATCATTTATCATTTATGCGAATCAGTAGTTGAAATCAGACTTGTGAAATCAACGATTTACGAACTATATTTTAGCTCTAGTCTCCGAAAATCGCCGCTAAAATCAGTCTGATTAAAAGTAGATATTCATCCATTTTTTTATGACAAATGATTTATTTTTCAGCGACCTTCTTGATTTTGTGCTTTTCCTTTAAACGAATCGGCGTCGCAAAAAACTCGAACTCCTCGCGCAGGCGGTTTTCTATATATCTCAAATACGAAAAATGCAGTTCCGATTTTCCGCCGCCGGAAGTAAATAAAATAAACATCGGCGGGCGCAGTCCGGCTTGCGTAATATATTGAATTTTCAGACGTGAAACGCCGCCTTTGACCGGCGCGGGCGCGCCGCCTTTCGGCTGAGAAATCGCCGTTTCAAAAAATTCGTTGAGTTTTGAAGTCGTAACGCGCAGATTTCTGGCTTCGTTTGCGCGGGCGACGAGCGGCAGAATTTTTTCGACGCGCTGACCGTTCAGAGCCGAAATGGTCAGCATTGGCGCCCAGTCGAGAAATTTCATTTTCTGGCGCAAATCGTCTTCAAAGCGGTAAATCGTATTCGTCTCTTTTTCTTCGAGCGCGTCCCATTTATTAACCGCGATAATCACCGAACAGCCCGATTCGACGGCGTAACCGGCGATATTCGCGTCAAGGCTCGTAACGCCTTCAACCGCATCAATTATCATTATCGCAACGTCGGCCCGCTCCAAAGCCTTTCTCGCCATTATAACGGAAAGTTTTTCCGCCATTTCCGTCGTCTTGCCTTTCCGACGAATTCCGGCTGTATCGATTAAAAGAAATTTCTGTTCATCTACCGTTAAATGCGTGTCAATCGCGTCGCGCGTCGTTCCGGCAATCGGCGAGACGATAACGCGTTCTTCGCCGAGAATTTTATTTAAAAGCGAAGATTTCCCGACATTCGGACGCCCGATAATCGCCAGCTTTATTTCTTCCTGTTTTTCTTCTTCGACTGCTTCTTCAAACTGCAAAACTTCAAAAACTTCGTCGAGCAAATCGCCGACGCCCGTTCCGTGTTCGGCTGAAACGGGCGACAATTGAAAACCGAATTTGTAAAATTCCGCCGCTTCTTCCTCGACTTTGCGCGTCTCGCATTTGTTCGCCGCGATAAATACCGGCTTTCCGATGTTTCGCAAAAACACGCCGATTTCTTCGTCAAGCGGAATCGCGCCCGCCCGCGCATCGACAACCCAGATTATTGCCTGAGATTTTTCGATGGCAAATCCCGCCTGTTTGAAAATATTCGCCGCAATTATCGCATCGTCGTCCGGCACGATTCCGCCCGTATCGACAAGCTCAAAAGTTTTCGCGCGCCATTCGACTTCGCCGAAAATTCTATCGCGCGTAATTCCCGGCTCGTCGCCGACAATTGATTTGCGGCTGCCCGTCAATTTATTAAAAAGCGTGGACTTCCCAACGTTCGGGCGTCCGATGATAGCTACAAGCGGTTGGTTCATTTATTTCAAAGAGTATTTTTGAGAACAGTTTTTTTTACAGTCGGATTTCATTTTTTAGTTAATAAAAATTATTTCACATTGAAATTCAAGCTCTCAACGATTTTTTCCAAGGATTTCAGACCGTCGGGATTAAAATATGTCAGCACAAAAGTCAGCGATTTGTTAAATTGTTTTCATCGTAAGTATCGTTCGTAACCACCACGCACGGACGCACCTTTCCCGTTTCCGAACCTTTCGTCGGATTGAGATTTACGTCGACAATCATTCCGTATTTGATAGTAATCATTCGGGCAAATCAAGTAGTGCCGATTCGGTCAGTTCCCGCAAATCGGCGTCATTTTGATAAATTTCGGCGTAAAGCTCCGCCGATTCGCGCAAGGATTTTTGCTCCAAATCTTCCCGCAAACGGTTTAACGCTTCGCGCACAAGCTCGTTTTTATCCTTGAATCCGTATCGCGAGTAATGATTCAGGAATTCGGCTTGGGTTTCTTCGATTTTAACGTCTGTCTGCACCATAAATTTACCTCTATTTCAAACGCGCGCCGATTTTCACGTCTTCCAAAAACGTCGCAATCGCGGGCGTATCATCGCTATTTTCCAAACTCGCGGCGCAAATCATTCCCTGTGATTCGAGACCGCGCACTTTTCTCGGTTTGAGGTTGGCGACGACGATGACTTTGCGCCCGATTAAGGTTTCCGGCTCGTAATATTCGGCGAGTCCGGCTAAAATCTGGCGCGGTTTTTCTTCGCCCAAATCAATTTCAAAACGCAGAAGTTTGTCGGCTTTCGGAATGCGCTCGGCGACTTTTATTTCGCCGACTCGCAACTCGACTTTCAGAAAATCGTCGATATTTATAAATTGGTCATCTGCAATTTGTCCTTCGTCATTTGTCATTTGTCCTTCGCTTTTTGCTGCCGGTTCGCGATCGGACTTTTGGTTTTCGCCCGCGCTTTTTTGGTTGCTTTCCACCGTTTGTTCTTCGACTGACGGCTGACCGCTGACTGCTGACTGCTCATTTATCTCACTCATAATTTTATTTTTATCGATTCGCGGAAAAACGCCCGCAACCGTTCCGATTTTCGTTCCTTTTTTTAATTCTCCCCAAGTTAAATTTTCGGGATTTATTTGTTCGATATTTTCGCTCAAACCGATTTGCGCGTAAATTTCTCTGGC
>JALZOE010000273.1 GCA_030857325.1 Acidobacteriota bacterium | reverse complement strand
AATAAGAATTGTCGGGTCGATAATAGTGTGCGGCGGATACGCGGTTTTCAGACGGCGAAATCTTTGAGCGGAAAGATAATGCAAAATCTGCTGGTCGAGTTTGTTATCGACGCCGAAACGGTAATAAAGTTTTTCGTGTCCGTTTAATATTTTCGCAAGCTCGCTTTCAAATTTCTCAATCGGAAACGCTTTATCGGCTTTATAATTTTTCACCGCGCCGTCCGTGCCTTCGCGCCTGCCATACCATGTTTCCATCGCCGCGTCGCGCGGGCGAACAAACAGCGTGTATGGATTTTTTTTGTTCGACGGCGCAATAACGGCAATCGCGTCGGGTTCGGGAAATCCGGTTAAATAAAAGAAATCCGGGTCTTGATGAAACTTAAATTCCGTGTCATACGAGCGCGTAACTTCGTGCGCGGCGGGAATAACGGCAATCGCGTCTGTCCCGATTGCTTCCATAAAATTCTTCAACTGTTTTCGCATATTTTTTATAAACATTCTCCTCTTTCGGAAAATTGTAACTCAAACTACTGAAAGGAAAAAGTTTTTATAAAGAGGACAATTAAATTTTTCCTTTTAATAATTTGCAAGATGTCTGAAACTCTCACGTTCCCAAAATGTCTCTGATGAAAAATTTGCCGAAAAGCAACTGTTTGTATGTTTCAAACTACGAACAACTGAAACCGTTTCGGAAACAACTTTTACAAAAATAAAACTTTGGAATGGAGTAAAGTTATGCGAAAAATAATCTTATCAATGCTTGTTTGTCTGCTGTTTGCGGCGGGCGCAAACGCGCAAACAGTTACGCAGGGCGGACTCGAAGCCGTCGGCGCGGGCGGAAAACCGCTGGGCGCGTGTCCGCTCAAACACACGAATGTGCAGGCGGAAATCAGCGGATTTTTGTCGCGCGTTAAAGTTACGCAGGAATTTGAAAACAATTTCAGCGAAAAAATCGAAGCGGTTTATGTTTTTCCGCTGCCAAACAACGCGGCGATTGACGATATGACGATGCGTATCGGCGAGCGAACGGTGCGCGGCAAGATTTTGAAACGCGAGGAAGCCCGCGAGGTTTATGAAGCGGCGAAATCAAACGGGCAAATCGCCAGCCTTTTAGACCAGGAACGCCCGAATATCTTTACGCAGGCAGTCGCTAATATCTTGCCGAACGAAAAGATTATTATCGAAATCAGCTACGTCGAAACTTTGAAATACGAAGACGGCGCGTATCAATTCGTGTTTCCGATGGTCGTCGGACCGCGCTACATTCCGGGAAACGCGACTGGCAAACAAGGCGGCGGTTTCGCGCCCGACACTACCAGAGTTGCCGACGCTTCAAAAATTACGCCGATGCCCGCCAAAGACCGCGCCGGACACGACATTTCGATTGCGGTCAAATTGGACGCGGGCATTCCGGTCGAAAACGTCCAATCAAAATCTCACGAAATCGAATCGGCGATGCTCTCGGCAAGCGGTTACAACGTCAAACTCAAAAACGAAAAAACGATTCCGAACAAGGATTTTATTCTGCGTTACGACGTTTCCGGCAAGCGAATCGAAGACGCGGTTTTGACGCATCGCGGCGACAAAGGCGGATATTTTACGTTGATTCTACAGCCGCCCGGCGAAGTCAGGACGCAGGACGTAACGCCGAAAGAAATTGTTTTCGTGCTGGACACGAGCGGTTCGATGTCGGGGTTTCCGATTGAAAAAGCCAAGGAAGCGATGAAGCTCGCGCTCGACGGTTTGAATCCGCAGGACACATTTAATTTGATAACTTTTGCGGGCGACACGCGCGTTTTGTTTGAAAAACCCGTTTCAGCAACCGGAGAAAATCTGGCAAAAGCGCAAAAGTTCCTGGCTTCGCGTGAAGGCGGCGGCGGAACGGAAATGATGAAAGCAATCAAAGCCGCGCTCGAACCGTCGGATTCGCAGCAGCACGTTCGCGTCGTCTGTTTTATGACCGACGGTTATATCGGCAACGATATGGAAATCGTCGGCGAAATTCAAAAATATAAAAACGCCCGCGTTTTTTCATTCGGCATCGGTCAATCGGTCAATCGTTTTCTGCTCGACAAAATGGCGGAAGAAGGACGCGGCGAAGCCGAATACGTCGCGCTGGGCGATGACGGTTCAGCCGCCGCGAAACGCTTTCACGAGCGTGTAAGAAGTCCGCTGCTAACCGACATCTCGCTCGATTTCGGCAACCTGCAAGTCGCCGACGTTTACCCGAAACGAACCGGCGACCTTTTCAGCGCGAAACCCGTCGTCGTTCACGGACGCTACACCAAAGCCGGAAGCGGCACGATTAAATTGAAAGGCAAATCCTTCGGGCGCGAAACCGTCCGGGAAATCGCCGTCAATTTTCCCGAAAACGAGCCGAATCACGACGTTTTGGCAACGCTCTGGGCGCGAACCAGAATTGACGATTTGATGTCGCAGGATTACGCGGGCGTGCAGAACGGAAACGCTAAACCCGAAGTAAAAGATACGATTACGAATTTGGGAATCGAATATCGCTTGCTGACGCAGTTCACATCGTTCGTCGCCGTCGAAGAACGAATCGTTACCGACGGCGGACAGCCGCGCAAAATCGAAGTTCCCGTCGAAATGCCCGAAGGCGTGAGCCGCGAAGGTATTTTTGGTAATGAGACAGTTGATATATCGAGCAATTCAATTCAATCGCTTCCGGTTAATGGTCGTAATTCGCAAGGTCTTATGCAAGTTACTGCCGGAAGAAGGAATGACAGAAAAAAAGCAGCCGTAGCGAATGTTTTTGCAAACGTAACAAAACTTGAGCTTTCGACAAGCAGTGACGAGAGCATAATTATTGACGGTGTAGAATCCGAGTCAAAAATTATTTTACAAGGCATTAAAGCAACAACTTTGCCTAAACCCGAATATCCGCAAGACGCAAAGGCAAACAGCGCGGTCAATGTCGAAGTAACGCTCGACGCAAACGGCAGCGTCGCGTCCGCCAAAGCAGTTTCGGGCGATAAAGCGTTTTATCAAACAACCGAAACGGCGGCGAAAAACGCCAAGTTTGAAATTCCGAAACTCTCGGTTGAAATCGCCAAAATCACCGGCGTTATCGCTTACAATTTTGCTGCAAAAGACAAAACTGTTACCGTCGCGCCGGAACTGCAAAACATTCGCGTCGAAGTCAAACCGAACAAATATCATTCTTCGGTCAAGGCTTTAGTCGAGCGTTTGAAGAATAATCGGCAGGCGACGGCGGACGAAGCCAAATTCGTTAAAAGCGGCAAAGCGGAAATCATCGTGCGCGTCAAAGAACTAAAACCCGAAACAATTGCCGAACTGAAAAAACTCGGCTTTGAGGTGTTGACGGAAATGACTTCGGCAAACGCGGTTGTCGGGCGAATCGCGATTGAAAAAATCGCGGCTCTGGCTGAGATTGACGCGGTAACATTCGTTTCACCGCAAAATCGTTAGTCAAAGAAAACGGGAAATGGAAAACGGATAACGGAAAATTAAAGAAGTTTCTTTAATTTTCCGTTATCCGTTTTCCATTTTCCATTGATTTCATCTGTGTTAATCTGTGGTTTCAATACATATGGATTTACGCATCACCGAAATATTTCTCTCGATTCAGGGCGAATCGTCGCACGCCGGACGACCGTGCGCGTTTGTGCGCCTGACGGGTTGCCCGATGCGCTGCGTCTGGTGCGATTCGGAATATACTTTCACGGGCGGCGAGCGCGTTTCATTTGAAAAACTCTTTGCGCGGCTCAAAGAGTTTGGCTGCAATTTGGTCGAAGTTACAGGCGGCGACCCACTCGCGCAAAAAAATGTTTTTCCTTTTATCACGCAGCTTTTAGACAGTGGTTACGAAGTTTTAATCGAAACGGGCGGATTTTTTTCGACGGAAAATGTTGACGCGCGCGCCAAAATTATTCTTGACGTGAAATGTCCGGCGTCGGGCGAATCGGAGAGAAATCATTGGGCGAATCTGGAACGCTTGCGAGCGGATAAAGACGAAGTAAAATTTGTTATCGCCGATTTAAACGATTGGGAATTTGCGCGGGAGATTATCGAAAAATACCGTTTGGAATCACGCACGCGCGAGATTTTAATTTCGCCGATTTTCGGCATTCCGAATTTGCAGGAGATTGCCGAAACGGTTTCGAGAAGCGGTTTGAAGATTCGTCTAAATTTACAGCTTCATAAATACATTTGGGGCGCGAACGTTCACGGCGTTTGACGCATTCTTTAAAAATAAAAATATGCTGAAAAAATTCTTATTTCTGTTGATTGTTTTGTGTTTCGTTCAAACGGCTTTCGCGCAAAACCCAAAACAGACGCCCGTTAAAATCTCCGCTGTCGCGCCGCAAACTTTAGACGAAAAAATTAAAGCCGAGCTTGCAAACTTTAGCGGCAAAGTTTGGATTTACGCAAAAAATCTCGATACGGGAAAAGATTACGCGCTTCGTGCCGACGAGCAGGTTCGCAC
>JALZOE010000272.1 GCA_030857325.1 Acidobacteriota bacterium | reverse complement strand
GTTCAGACCGCTCTGCGCCAGACGATTAAAACGTCCGAGCCGTTCAATCAGCAAAACGGTCGATTGCGGAACGATTTTAAGCGTTTTGGCGGCGATAAATAACAACGCGACCGCCAGAAAAATGAAAAAACCCAAAGTATACATTTTGACCTCCGTGGAGATTGTTTTAATCAATATAGCTTATTTTTTTATTATACGAGAAATATTTGAATTTATTATTACCTTTTCCGCAGATTAACATTTAACATTCAGCATTTAACATTTATCATTTACCGATATGATTTTTTGGCGAATTTTTCTTGCCGGACAAGAAACGGTTCGATTATTGACAACCGGCAATCTGTGAATGATAAATGATAAATGATGAATGTAAAACTTTCCGACATCCACGACGCGCGTAAAATTCTGCAAGGAATTATTCTTCCGACTCCCATTATCGCGGATGAGAAACTTTCCAACGAAATCGGCGCGAACGCTTTTCTAAAAGCCGAATGTCTTCAGCGCAGCGGCTCATTTAAGGTGCGCGGCGCGTATAACAAAATTGCGCGCCTCTCCGATAAAGAAAAAGCGCGCGGCGTAATTGCCGCGTCAGCCGGAAATCACGCGCAGGGCGTCGCCGTCGCCGCTCGTCTGCAAAATACGAAAGCGACAATCATTTTGCCGGAAAACGCGCCTTTAACGAAAATCACCGCGACCAAAGCGCAGGGCGCGGAAGTTATTCTGCGCGGCGCGACTTTTGACGAAGCGGTCGTTTATTCAAAAGAATTACAGGAAAAACACGGCTACATTTACGTTCACGCCTTTGACGACGATTTGGTTATCGCCGGACAGGGAACAATCGGCTGGGAAATCGTCGAAGATTTGCCCGCCGCAAACGTCGTCGTCGTTCCAATCGGCGGCGGCGGAATAATTTCCGGCATCGCGCTGGCAGTCAAAAATCTTCTGCCCGATGTGCGCGTTATCGGAGTTCAGGCTGAAAACGTCGCGCCCGTCAATAAATCTCTCGAAGCCGGGCGAGCCGTCGAAATAGATTTCCTGCCGACGATTGCCGACGGCATCGCGGTAAAACGTCCCGCCGACCGAACTCTGGAAATAATCCGGGAATATGTCGATGAAGTCGTCGAAGTCTCCGAAGAAGAAATCGCGCGCGGCATTTTTCACTGCGTCCAGAATAATCATCTGGTCGTCGAAGGCGCGGGCGCGGCTGGGGTTGCGGCGCTGCTGGCAAAGAAAATAAAAGTCGATTCAAAAGATACGGTTTGCGCCGTTTTGTGCGGCGGCAACATCGACGCCAATCTGCTGGCGCGCATTCTCGAACAGGTTCTCGTCCGGCAAGGTCGATACATAATGCTGAAATTATTAGTTTTAGACCGACCGGGAATGCTCGCCGCGCTTCTCAACTGCGTCGCCGAAACGCGCGCCAACGTCATCGAAGTTTTTCACCGCCGCGCAATGTGGCTCGCGCCTCTGGGCAAAACCGGCATTGAAATGCTTCTTGAAGTCCGCGACGAAGAACACGGGCGCGAAGTTCTTCGGCATTTGGAGTCTTCCGGTTATCACGTCGAACGCGAAGGTCAGGGCGATTGGGAAGAATAATCTGCAATGAGCGAATTATCAATATACGAATTACAAATGTCGGAAAGTTTTCTTCAATTCGTAATTTACTCATTGATAATTCGCAATTATTTCCTGACCAAATCTTCCGTATAAAGCTCGCGATAAACGCGGTAATTGTTCATTACTTTGAAAACGTAGTTTTTCGATTCGGCGAATCCGACTTCCGATGCGAAAATTCCCGCGTCCTGTGGTTTGCTGCGGTCGAGCCAGCGGGCGGCGTTGTCTTCGCCGCCGTTGTAGCTGGCGGCGATGGCTTCATATAAACCGCCGAATTGCTTTTTGAGTTCGGACATATAGACGCTGCCGATGGCGATATTTGTGTCGGGACGGTAAAGGTCGTCGGCTTGCATCGCGGGAAAACCGGCTTGTTTGTTGTATTTTAGAGCCGTGTCGTAAACCAGTTGAAGCAGACCGCGGGCGGCGGCGGGTGATTTGGCGTCGGCGCGGAAACTGCTTTCCTGTTTCATAATCGCCAGCACGAAACGCGGGTCAACTCCGCGCGATTTTGCGCGGCGCAAAAGTTCTGCGCGATAGACGACCGGATAATCTTTTGCGAGATTGGGCGAAACCCGCGAGATTTTTTTGACGTTCCGCGCGGCTAAAACGTCGAGCTTTTCCGCCGCCAAGCCGCCGTAATACGAGGTCGGATTATTCGGAATCGAAGAATAAACCGCGATTGCTTCGGGCTTTCTGCCGGATTTTTCCAGCGCGAAGGCTTTTAGATATAAAACTTCGTTCGCGCTCGTCATCGAGTTTGAGAAATTTCTTAACCGCAGCAATTCGTCGGCGGCGAGGATTGCCCTGTCGTATTTCTGGCGGAAGATTTCCATTCTCAGGCGTGATTGCAGAGCATTGGTTTCCGCAGGCATTCCGGCGAATCTCCGCCGCGTTTTATCGACCCAGACATTTGCTTCGTCGTATTTTTTCGCTTCGCGCAGAGCGTCGATAATGTTCAAATGCGACGATTCGATTTTTTCGCCGTAGGGAAACATTGTCGTGTATTGCTGATAAGTCTGCGCCGCTTCCGCGTTTTTGCCGAGCCGGACGAGCGACGCGCCTTTATACGCCAAACCTTCGCGCCCGTCTTTCGTATTAAGAAAATCTTCCGTTAGCCGGTCGAACCAAAAAACCGCCTTTGCATAATCGCGTTCCCACATATACGAGCGCGCGATGCCGAATAAAACCTTCGGCATCACGGCGGCGTTCGGGTGATTGTCCAAAATCTTTTGCCAGTGCGCGCGCGCTTCGGGAAAATGACGGTTGGTCAAGTAAACGTCGGCGCGCGACAAATGTTCGGCGGCGGACAATGTAAAAAGTTTACCGCTTGCGTCGCGGCTCGTTTTGTCCTGTTCGGTTACACGGGAAAGCGCCGCGTCCGAGCGCGTTTGAGCGAAAACATTTAGCGACAGGACAAACAGAAATACGATTAAAATTGCGAATCTTTTCATATCGGAAATTTTTTGAACTATATTTTGAACTATTTACAGGAAAAATACTTTGGGAGATACAGCTTAACCGATTTTTAGACGTGGTGAAAATGCGGGAAGTTGCAGTTTGTTTCGGCGCGGCGATTTTACCTTTGATTTTTGGACGTTAATAAACGAAACTAAAAGAAACTTTGCCGGTAATTTCTGCGTAAACTACCGGACATTCATCGCAAAAATTTCAAATTCAATAATTCAGGAGAAAAAACATAGTGTATTTGCGTCGATTTTTAACACTCATTTTAGTTTTATCGTGCGTCGGATTCGCGTTCGGTCAATCAAAATCAAAACCGTCCGACAAATTCAAACAACTGGAAGATAACCTGCCGACTCCGAACGAGTATCGAAACGCGTCGGGTGCGCCCGGACATCGTTACTGGCAGCAGCGCGCCGATTACGTGATTGATGTAGAACTCGACGACGTTAATCAGCGCATCATAGGAAAAGAAACGATTACGTATAAAAATCTTTCGCCCGATACGCTCGCTTTCGTCTGGGTGCAGCTCGACCAGAATATTTTCGCCAAAGATTCGCTCGAACAAAAAACCGAAACCGCGCCGAATTTTAGCGGCGCAAACGGTTTGCCGCTCGGAGTGGTCGAACAACTCGCCGCGAGAACTTATGATGGGCGCGTAAATGTTACTTCCGTTCGAGACGCGCGCGGCAACGCCTTGAAAAATACGTTGAACGAGACGATGATGCGGATTGATTTGCCGACGCCGCTCGCGCCGAACGGCACGTTCGTTTTTTCGATTGACTGGAATTACAACATCAACAACCAGCGCGTTTTCGGCGGCAGAACCGGCTACGAATATTTCACGCGCGACGGAAATTATCTATACGAAATCGCGCAGTGGTTTCCGCGAATGGCGGCTTACACCGATTATCAGGGCTGGCAGCACACGCAGTATTTGGGAAGCGGCGAATTTACGCTCGAATTCGGCGATTACACGGTCAGAATCACCGCGCCGAACGACCACGTTGTCGCTTCGACCGGTGTTTTGCAGAATCCGCGCGAAGTTTTAAAACCGGAATGGATTCAGCGTCTGCGGCAAGCCGAAACCGCGAAAGAGCCGCTGAAAATTATCACGAACGAAGAAGCGAAAGCCAACGAAACGAGCAAGCCGACCGGCAAAAAAACGTGGGTTTTTAAAGCCGACAACGTGCGCGATTTCGCTTTCGCTTCTTCGCGCAAATTCATCTGGGACGCGCAGGGGCATAACGTCGGCGGCAATAAAGTAACGGCGATGTCGTTTTATCCGAGCGAGGGGAATCCTTTGTGGGAACAATATTCGACGCACGCGATTATTCACACTTTGAACGTCTATTCGCGCTACACGTTTAATTATCCGTATCCGGTTGCGATTTCGGTCAACGGTCCGGTCGGCGGAATGGAAT
>JALZOE010000032.1 GCA_030857325.1 Acidobacteriota bacterium | reverse complement strand
ACATTCGCAAAGTGGCAACCAGACTCGAACAGTTTCGCGAAGTTTTCCGGCAAGTTTTGAGCAAAGCAAATTTGAATTCGCCGATTCCGACAACCGTTATAGTTTTCAAAAACGAAGCGGCGTTTATGCCTTTTAAACCGGTGAAAGCCGATGGGAAAATCGATAAATGGGTTGACGGGTATTTCCAGCCGGGCGATGATGTCAATTACATCACGCTTTCGGCTGAAGGAGTGCGGAACGATTCTTTCGGTTTGATTTTTCACGAATACACGCATTTTATCGTCGATAATAATTTCGGTCGCTCAAACGTTCCGCCGTGGTTTAACGAAGGTTTGGCGGGATATTACCAGACGTTTCAAATCGAGGAAGACCAAAAGGTAAAACTCGGCGCGCTGCAAAACAGCCATCTGCTTCAATTACAGCAAAATAAACTGATTCCTTTCGACCAATTTTTCGGCATCGACAATCACACGTTGCACGAACAGTCGGACGACGGCGTGGGAATGTTTTACGCTCAGGCGTGGGCTTTGATGCATTATCTGATTCACGGAAACAACGGCGCGCGCCAAAAGCAGATGTATAAATTTCTCGACCTCGTGATGAAAAATAAAACGCCGAAAGAAGCGTTTGCCGAAGCGTTCCAAACCGATTACGCGGCGATGGAAAAGGAATTGAAAAATTACGTCGCCAAAAACAGCTACACGATAACGGGTTTGACTTTCAAGGAAAAACTGACTTTCGACACCGAAATGCAGACCGCGCCGTTGACCGAAGCCGAAAGCCGCGCTTATCTCGGCGATTTGCTGTATCACGGCGAAAGAATCAAGGAAGCCGAAACGCTTCTCCGGCAGTCGCTGGAACTCGACGCGAATTCGAGCCAGGCGCAGATGACGATGGGAATGGTAAAAATGAAGCAGAAAAACTTCGCCGAAGCCCGGAAATATCTGGAAAAGAGCGTGCAGGCGGACGCGAAAAACTATCTGGCTCAATACAATTACGCATATGTTTTAAGCCGCGAAGGAATGGACAACGGCGGATTCGTCCTCAGTTACAGCCCGGAACTTGTCGGTAAAATGCGCGAATCCTTGAAAAAATCAATCGAGCTGAATCCGAAGTTTGCCGAATCTTATAATCTTTACGCTTTCGTCAGTGTCGTGCAGAACGAGGAAATCGAACCGTCAATCGTTTATCTGCGCCTCGCGCTCGCGCTCGCGCCCGGCAATCAATGGTATGCGATTCGCCTTGCGGAGCTTTATATGCGAAAACAGGATTTCGCAGCCGGACGAAAATTGGCGCAAAAGGTTTTTGAAACGGCGGCGGACAACGAATTGAAAAATTACGCGCAAAATACCGTCAAATCAATCGATTCTTTTGAAAAACAACTCGAAGAATATAAAAAATCAGGTAACGGCGCGCCTGTCGTAACAACTTTTCAAACCTTTAATACCGAATCGAAAAAACCTTTGACCGAAGAAGAAATCGGCAAATTGCGTGAAAAAATAAAACTTGAATCGCTAAACGCGGCTTTGCGAAAATTGGAAACCGGAGAAAAAAGAGCGTTGGGATTTTTGACGAATATCGAATGCGGAGCAAAAGGAATTCGTTATACCTTCAAAGCCGACAATCAGGTTTTAACCTTTAGTTCAAAAGATTTTAATTCGTTGACTTTAATTTCTTACGAGGAAAAAATGAACGATTCGCAAATCGGCTGCGGGCAGTTGAAAAAGGAAAGTTTCGCCGTCGTAACGTATCGCCCGAAAACGAATTCGGTTGACAAAACGGCGGGCGAAATCGTCGCCGTCGAATTTATGCCCGCCGGTTTCAAATTTTTAAATTAAGCCGCCTTCGTTAATTTTTCCAAATCTATTTCGGTCGAGGCGTTCGTGTCGGCTTTGAGAAGCCGTTCGATGTATTCGAGCGTTCGTTCGCTTTCGTGGGTGTCGTTGGCGGCTACGCAGTCGCGCGGCACGACGAGATTAAAATCGCGCATATAAGCGTCGTTTGCCGTGAACAAAATGCAGATGTCGGTGGCGACGCCGGTTAAAATCAGTGTTTCGCATTTTAAGTGTTCGAGCAGAATGTCGAGCGTCGTCGAGAAAAAACCGGAGTGTTTCGGTTTCAGAACGAAATAATCGTCCGCGTCGGGCGCGAGCAGCTCGGCGATTTTCGAGCCTCTGACCGATTTATCCGATGCGTGAGCGAGCAATTTTTTGAAATCCGACTGCCATTTGCCGAAATTGTCGTTGACGTAAATTGCCGGAATCCCGGCGTCTTTAGCGCGTTTTTTAAACGCGGCGAGTTTTTCCGCCATCGGCAGCGCGTTTTCAAAAAGTTTTTCGCCGTCTTCAAACTCGAAATCGCTGATAACGTCGATTATCAGCAGCGCGGCGCTTGAATTGTCGGGAGCGTTTCCGTGAAGGCTTTCATTTTGAGACATTTTCTTTTTCCAGATTTTTTTGTTCTTTGGCGATTCGAGCGGCGTTTTTCTCGCGTTTTAACTGGCGAAAGAAAAAAAAGCAGGCAACGGCGCAGATTACTAAAATCAGAATCATCATCGCGCCCATAAAATACATTTCGGCAAGCGAATTATTCAGCATAATTCTAAGTTTAACCTATGGAATCGGTCGGGTAAAGAAGCGAAAATTTGAGCGAATCGAAATTTTGAAATTATAAAAAAATTGACGGATTAACTCGGCGCAATGTCTGCGGGAAACGAATCTTCTTCCGGCTCGGTTTCCGCCAGCAGTTTTTCCTTATACGTTTCGGGCATCGAGCGAACCTTTTTATTTCTGTCGGTTACGACGTGGAGCGTTTCGCCTTCAGCCAGCAGAGTTTTGTCCGAAGCGCGGTAAACTTCGTAAATAAATCGCAGTGAACGACTGCGGACATCGGCGACATTGGTGCGGACAATGATTAGATCTTCGTAGTGCGCGGGCGCTTTGTAGCGGCAGTAAACTTCGGCGACGACGAGTAGCGCGTCTTCCTTTTCCTCCATTTCGAGATAGGAAAAACCGCGCGCGCGGCAAAATTCGCTTCTGCCGAGTTCAAACCAGACGAGATAATTTGAATGATGGACAATGCCCATCTTGTCGGTTTCGGCGTATCGAACACGAATTTCTGTTTCCTGCCAGCCGTTCATAAAATAAAGGTGTCAGGTGTCAGGTTTTAGATTTTTAATTTCACTAAAACCTAAAACCTGACACCTAAAGATTTTGCTGGGAGACAGGGATTCGAACCCCGATAGGCAGATCCAGAAACTGCAGTCCTACCATTAGACGATCTCCCAATGTTTTCTAATTTAAGTTGCCGTTTTTACATTGTCAAATGATTAAACCGTTTATAAACTTGCCTGAAAAATAATTGACGGGCAAAATGTTAGTTTATGTCGGCACAGGAAAAGGAAATCGTCAATAACCGCCACGCTTTTTTCGAGTATTATGTAAATGATAAATACGAGGCGGGAATCGCGCTGCGCGGCACGGAAGTTAAAAGTCTGATGGCGGGGCGAATCCAGCTCAAGGAATCTTACGTAACCGTCAAGGATAATGAAGTTTGGCTTTTCAACGCGCATATCTCGCAGTATTCGCACGGCAATATAAACAACCACGAACCGTTGCGGACGAGAAAACTTCTGCTGCACCGGAAGGAAATCGAAAAGCTGGAAAAGGAATTGACGCAGAAGGGGATGACTTTAGTGGTTACGCGCGTTTACTGGAAAAACGGGCGCATCAAATTTGAAATCGGCGTGGCGAAAGGGAAAAAACTTTACGACAAGCGCGAGACGGAAAGCAAGCGCGCCGTCGAGCGCGAAACCCGCGCGGAGTTGAAAGAAAATCAGAGATAAGTTATAGATTAAACAGGCTTTTACGGGCGGAAAAATAAAACTAACAATTAGAGGTAAATAAATGAAATCTCAAGCGATAACGGAAAATTTTCAGGATGCAACAGTCGATGCTTTGGCAGTTGCCGTTTTTAAGGATGAAAAAACGACCGGCGGAGTTTTAAAGCAGCTCGACGCTTTGACCGGCGGACTTGTCGACTCAATTATAAAAGGCGAAGAATTTAAAGGAGAAACCGGGGAAACGATGCTTTTAAGATTCGTGCCGAAAGGTAAAAACAAAGCGGGCAGTCTGCTTTTAGTCGGCGTCGGCGAGCGAACCGATTACAAAGCCGCTTCGGTCGCCAAATTGTCGGGAACGGCAACCCGATATTTGCGTAAATGCAGCGCCAAAAGTTTTGCCCTGATGCCGCGCTTTGAAACGGATGCCGCCGAAGTTGCCGCCTGCGCGATGCAGGGCGTTATTGCCAGCCAGTTTGAACTCGATAAATACAAAACGCAGGAAAAAAACAACAAATCAATCGATAATTTTGTATTGTTTGTCGAAGACGCCGACGAAGACGATTTGAAGGAAGGCTTAAAGCGCGGCGAAATCATCGGCGATTCGATGAATTTCGCGCGCGATTTGGCAAACGAGCCGCCGAATATGCTGACGCCGACCGAGATGGCGAATCGGGCGCAGAAAATGGCGAAAGAAGCCGGATTGAAATGCGAAATTCTCGACGAGAAGCAGATGGAAAAGCTCGGTATGAATTCGCTGCTCTGCGTCAGCTTAGGTTCGGAACAGCCCGCGAAATTTATTGTTTTAAGATACGAGCCGAAGAAATCGACCGGAAAAAAAGGCGAGCTTCTTTCATTGGTCGGCAAAGGAATCACGTTCGACACGGGCGGAATTTCCATTAAACCTTCCGAAGGAATGGACGCGATGAAATACGATATGTCGGGCGGCGCGTCGGTTATCGGCACGATGCGCGCCGTCGGTTTACTAAAACCGACAATTCCGGTTTTGGGCATCGTCGCGGCGGTCGAAAATATGCCAGACGGCAAAGCGACCAGACCGGGCGATGTCGTAACGGCGATGAACGGCAAAACAATCGAAGTTTTAAATACCGACGCCGAAGGACGCCTGATTTTAGCCGATGCCGTCGCTTACGCCGAAACTCAGGGCGCGACGACGATTATCGATATGGCGACTTTGACCGGCGCGGTTATTATCGCGCTCGGCGATTTGAACACGGCGATTTTAAGCAACGACCAGGAATTGGCGGATGAAATTATCGCCTGCGGCAAGGAAGCGGGCGAAGATTTCTGGCAACTGCCAATCGGCAAAGAATATAGCAAAGGCATCAAATCGGATATTGCCGACATAAAAAATATCGGTCCCGCCAGAAAAGCCGGAACGATTATGGGCGCGGTCTTTATTGAGGAATTTGTCGAAAAAGCGAAATGGGCGCACCTCGATATTGCCGGAACAGCGTGGGCGGACGCCGAAAAGCCGCATCAATCGAAAGGTCCGACGGCGGTTGCCGTCCGCACTTTGCTGAAACTGATTGAAAAATCACAGTAAGCGAAAATAAAATTGTTTGTTAAATGCAAAAGACAGTCGATTTCGGCTGTCTTTGCTTTTTATCAATGGCAAAGTTAAACTTCTGGTGTTTTTCCAAAATAAAATATCGCCAATCAATCTATGAAAATTCACGAATACCAAGGGAAAGAAATATTGAGACAATTCGGCGTTCCGACGCCGCGCGGAATCGTCGCGCGAACGCCCGAAGAAGCCGAAAACGCGGCGCGCGAACTCGGAACCGACATCACCGTTGTTAAAGCCCAGATTCACGCGGGCGGACGCGGCAAGGGCGGTGGCGTCAAACTCGCCAAATCACCCGAAGAAGCGCGCCAACTCGCCGAAGAAATTTTGGGGATGATGCTCGTAACGCACCAAACCGGCGCGGAAGGTCAGGAAGTCAAAACGCTTCTGGTCGAAGAAGGCTTGCCGATTGACAAGGAATTTTATCTCGGCATAACGCTCGACCGCGTAACCGGTAGAAACGTTTTTATGGCTTCAAAGGCAGGCGGAATGGACATCGAAAAAGTCGCCGAAGAAACGCCCGAATTGATTTTGAAGGAAACCATTGACCCGGCAGTCGGTTTACGTCCGTTTCAGGCGCGCCAACTTGCGTTCGGTCTCGGCATTCCAAACGATTTAATCAATCAGGCGGCGAAGTTTATGATGTCGCTTTACGATGCTTACGAAAAATCGGACGCGTCTCTGCTTGAAATCAATCCGTTTCTGCTGACCAAAGACAATCGCCTTATCGCGCTCGACGCGAAAGTTAATTTCGACGACAACGCGATGTATCGGCACAAGGATTACGCCGAACTGCGCGATTTAGCCGAAGAAGAACCGCTCGAAATCGAAGCCTCGAATTACGATTTAAATTACATCAAGCTCGACGGCAATATCGGCTGTATGGTCAACGGCGCGGGTTTGGCGATGGCGACGATGGACATTATCAAACTCGCGGGCGGCGAACCGGCGAATTTTCTCGATGTCGGCGGCGGCGCGTCGCAGGAACGCGTCGAACAGGCGTTTAAGATTCTGCTGGCGGACGACAACGTCAAAGCCGTGCTTATCAACATTTTCGGCGGCATCGTGCGTTGCGATATGGTTGCCAGCGGCGTCGTCGCGGCGGCGAAAAATCTCGGCGTTTCGATTCCGATTGTGGCGCGTCTCGAAGGCACGAACGTCGAAGAAGGCAAGCGCGTTCTGCGCGAATCGGACATCAATATCATCACGGCGGAAGGTATGCGCGACGCGGCGGAAAAAGTCGTCTCGGCGGCAAATGCTTCCTACTAATTTTATAATTTTTCAAAAATCAAGGAGATTGTTATTTCGATGCTCAGGTTCGTAATGAAGTCTTATTACGCTTTGACCGCGCCGTTCGCCATATTTTTTATTCTAAATTCCACTAAAATTCATCCCTCGTACAAGATGAATTTTCTCAAAAAACTACGGCTCGGAGCGCAAATGTTCGTCAACAAAATGCGCGTCCAGACCGGCACGAATTTTAAGGCGCATCTGGCAATCGGTTTGAAACTTTTGGAAATGCCGCCCGAAACCGCGGGCGCAGTTATCGAATGCGGCACCTGGAAAGGCGGCTCGGCGTGTAATCTGTCTTTGATTTGCCGGATTGTCAATCGCCGACTCGTAATTTTTGATTCGTTTGAAGGCTTGCCGCTCGGCGACGACCTCGACCGCGAATCGAAGGTTTATAAAAAAGGCGATTACTGCGGCACGTTTGACGAAGTTAAAAGCAATATCACGAAATACGGCGCGATCGAACAATGCGAATTTGTTCAGGGCTGGTTTGAAGACACGCTTCCGAATATCGATTTTCCGATTGCGCTGGCGTTTCTCGACGTTGACCTCGAATCGAGTCTCGACACCTGCGTTCGTTATACCTGGAAAAATTTGGTGGACGACGGCTATATTTTTATTGACGAAGCGGGAAATCCAACGTATATTACGCTCTTTTTTTCCGAAAAATGGTGGAGCAAAAACTTCAACCGTGTGCCGCCCGGATTAATTGGCGCGGGAACCGGACTGCCACTCGGCGAATATTATATCGGACCGCTCTCCGAATTGGCTTCTCACCCGCTTCAACACGCCAGCACCGGCGGTTACACGCAAAAAAATATGGAAGCCGTCTGGGTTTATTACCCGGAAGAACAGTAAATTGTTTTTATGCAAAACCGGAAACCTGAAATTTTGCCCGTTAGCGAGAAGACGGAAAAGTTGTTATACTTTGACTAAACTGAATAGTCATTCATTCGGAAAAATAACAATATGATTGAACGCGAACAACTGGAAATGGACGTGGTTTTCGTCGGCGCGGGACCGGCGAATCTGGCGGCGGCTCTGCACCTCAAAAATTTAATAAAAGAACACGACAATTTGATTGCCAAAGGCAGAAAAAAAGGCAAGCCATTCGGCGAGCTGGAAATTGGCATTATCGAAAAAGGCGGAGCGGTCGGCGCGCATATTTTGTCGGGCGCGGTCGTTGACCCGATTGCGCTGCGCGAATTGATGCCGGATTTTCTCGAACAAGGCTGTCCGGTCGATGCCGCCGTAACGGACGACGCTTTCTGGTATCTGACGGAAAATCGCGCGCTCGTCTCGCCGATTACGCCGCCGCCTTTAAAGAATCACGGCAAATATATTTTATCTCTGAGCCGTATGTGCGAATGGCTTGGCGAAAAGTGCGAGGAAGCGGGAATCAATATTTTCCCCGAATTTCCCGGCGCGGAAATGATTTATGACGAAAACGAAGCGGTTATCGGCGTTCGCACCGGCGACAAGGGAATCGACAAGGAAGGAAAACCGAAAGACAATTTCGAGCCGGGCGTCGATTTGCTGGCGAAAGTTACGGTTTTGGGCGAAGGTTCGCGCGGTTCGCTCGCCAAACAATTAACGCAGCGTCTCGGTTTGAACGCGGGCAAAGAGCCGCAAGTTTTTTCCCTTGGCGTTAAAGAACTCTGGGAAGTTCCAGCGGGAAATTTCGACGAAGGGCGCGTCGTTCACACGCTCGGTTTTCCGTCGGATGCGAAAACCTACGGCGGCGGCTGGATTTACGGAATGAAAAATAACGTCGTCAGCATCGGCTACGTTACCGGCTTGGATTACATCGACCCGCTGATTGATATGCACCACGAGTTTCAGAAATTTAAAACTCATCCGAAAATCGCCGAAGTCTTAAAAGGCGGCAAGATGCTGAAATACGGAGCGAAAACCATTAACGCGGGCGGCTGGCACACGATGCCGAAACTTTACGCCGACGGCGTTTTATTGGTCGGCGACACGGCGTCTTTTTTGAACGGTCAGCGGATAAAGGGAATTCACACGGCGATGAAATCGGGAATGCTCGCGGCGGAAACGATTCTCGACGCTTTCGAGCGGGAAGATTTTTCGTCGAAAACTTTGCGGCAGTATGAAGAAAAGGTCAACGACAGTTGGATTTACAAGGAGCTTTACGCCGTCCGAAATTTTCACGCCGCGTTTCAGAGCGGTCGCTGGTCGGCGCTCGTCAACGGCGGTTTGCAGTTTATTTCCGGCGGGCTTTCGTGGGGTTTTATGCCGATGGAACATCACGTTGCCGGACACGAGCGGATGAAAACGATGGTCGAATACGAATACAAAGACGACGCGCCCGCGCAGCGTTACCCGGATTTAAAATTCGACAAACAACTGACGTTCGATAAGATAACCGACGTTTATCACGCCGCCGTCTCGCACGACGAAGACCAGCCGTCGCATCTGCATATTCTCGACACGGAAATCTGCGCGACACGCTGCGCCGAAGAATACGGAAATCCGTGCCAGCGTTTCTGCCCGGCGGCGGTTTACGAAATGGAAGAAAACCCGAAAACAAACCGGCGCGAGATAAAAGTCAATTTCTCGAACTGCGTTCACTGCAAGACCTGCGACATCGCCGACCCTTATCAGATTATCAATTGGGTAACGCCCGAAGGCGGCGGCGGACCGAATTACAAGGGAATGTAATTTGCTTTATATTTTATTTATGAGCGGAAACGTTCTAAATAAATACAGTTCTAAAAGGAGAAAATTATGTCAACTTGGAATAACGATGAAGTCGAAGGCAAATTAGATCGGGCGAAGGGAACGGTCAAAGGAAAAGTCGGCGAAGCTCTCGGCGACCGTGAAATGGAAGCCGAAGGCGACGCGGAAAACGCCAAAGGAAAAACGCAGGAAACGTGGGGCAAAGTTAAACGCGGCGTCGGCGACACGGTCGAAGCCGTCGGCGACGCGATAAGCGGAAAAGATACGAACAAAGCCTAAATTAAAAAGCGGAAAATTAAATTATATGAAAATTATCGTTTAGTTTTCCGCTTTTTTGCGTTTAAAGATGTAGAAGTTACGCAGTTGGATAAAAAAGATTACAGGTTAAATACCGTTCTCTGCTTGATAGTGAATAGTCGATAGCGAAAAGTTAATAGCCGTGCATCTGAATTGTTCACTGCCGGTTGTTATCTGTTCACTGATTTACAGTTGTTTTTGTTTCAACTGCGTAACTTCTAAAATGATATAAATTCCAGATGAAATTAGCCCCGGACTCGCATTTGAAATTTGAAGTCTTTTTTCGCGAATTTTTGGCAGACGAACAATTTCAAATGCCGAAAGTTTATTTCTATGCCGGAAAATTTTCCCGCCTTTTAACCAAAATCTTAAAAATTCACGGCATTACAATCGGTGGAAGTGTTTTTGTAACGCCGAAATTTATATCTATAGAAAATAACTGCTGTAAAATTCACGTCGAGCTTGCCGCGCACGAAATCGCGCACGTTTTACAATATAAACGCGAAGGTTTTATAAGATTTTTGTATGAATACCTGAAAAGTTACCGGCAAAATCTGAAAAAAAAGAAAACTCGGGACAAAGTTTCGCGACGGCAAGCGTATCTGGAAATTCCTTTCGAGATTGAAGCGCGCGAAGTTGCCGCGAAGTTTATGGAATGGAACGAAAAAAACGAAAAACGGATAATGGATAATGGATAATAATTTTTATTAAATTATCCATTATCCATTATCCATTATAAAATATTATTTTTCAGTTAAAATTTCATACTCGATTTTGCCTTCGTCGAGTTCTTTCATCGCAATTCGGGTCGATTTGGTTTTGCGCGGGTCCATATCGACACGCGGATTTGCGCCGCGCTGAATTTGCTTGCTGCGCTGCGCCGCTAAAATAATTTTCCGGTATTTTGAATCGTTTTCCGTCGTTTCGCTAATTCTGCCGGTGCTTTCTTCGTTAATTTCTTCGTTTTGTTCAGCCATAAATATATTTACTCTCCAGAAACATTTGAAATAGAAGCATCAAAGCTGTCTAAAATAACTCGAACGGATTCGGTTTGTCTAACCCGTTTCATTCTTTCGGCTAAAATCACCGATTGCAAATTCTTCGCCGCGTTCGATACTTCGTCATTTATAACTATATACTCAAATTCGTGAAAATGTCTGACTTCATCGTAAGAATTGTGCAGCCGCAGAGCTAAATCTTCGGTTTTTTCCGTTTGACGGGCGATAAGTCTTCGGCGCAAAACTTCAAAGGACGGCGGCAAAATAAAAATACTTACCGCTTCGGGAACTTTCGCGCGCACGTTTGCGGCGCCCTGCACGTCGATTTCCAGAATAACGTCGCGCCCGACATTCGTTTCGGCGGCTATTTGCTTGATGGACGTGCCGTAAAAATTGCCGTGAACCTCGGCATATTCGAGAAATTCGCCTTTCTCGATTAAACGGTTAAACTCGGCGACGCCGACGAAAAAATAATCGCGCCCGTTCTCTTCGCCCTGCCGCATCCGGCGCGTCGTGTAGGAAACCGAATAACCGATATGCGGCACGTTTT
Source organism: Acidobacteriota bacterium (assembly GCA_030857325.1). Lineage (GTDB taxonomy): Bacteria > Acidobacteriota > Blastocatellia > Pyrinomonadales > Pyrinomonadaceae. Next base: position 1,089 of record JALZOE010000032.1, on the reverse strand, counting down.
GCAGCACTTCCTTTATCAAAGTGCCTTTTCCGCCGCCGGACGGCGAGCTGATTATAATTAAACTACCTTTCATAAATGGAAAATGGAAAATGGAAAATGGAAAATAAATACAATTTTTTAATTATCAATTATCAATTATCCATTATCCGTTACTCGGCATTTTGAATCTGCTCACGGATTTTTTCGATTTCAGCCTTCATTGCCAAAGCCGCTTCCTTGACGGTTAAATTATTTGTTTTTGAAGCAATCGTGTTGGCTTCGCGGTTTAATTCCTGGGTCAGAAAATCGAGTTTTTTACCGACTTCCGTATCTTCGCTTAATATTGAACGAAATTGTTCGAGATGACTTTTCAGGCGCGAGATTTCTTCGGAAATATCGCTCTTGTCGGCAAGAAAAGCGACTTCCTGTGCAAGCCGCGCCTGGTCGAGTTCGATTTGCGAATCGGTTTTATTCAGTAAATTTTCGATGCGTTTATTGAGACGCAGACGATATTCCTCGGTTACATTTTCGCTTTCGGCTTCGATTTTCGGCAGCAGATTTTCAATTTCGGAAATTCTGGTTTCGAGTTCGTTCTGCAAAATTTCGCCTTCGATTCGGCGCATTTGTTCGAGTTCGTCGAGCGCGTCGGCGCAGGCTTGCCGGATATTTTCGGAAAGAATTTCGTCGATGTCGGATTTTTTCGGCTGCAAAACGTTCGGCAGGCGCGAAATCATATTTATATCGGGTTCGCCGGAGAGCGAAAATTCGTTCTGCATTTCTTTGAGAGCCGCCAGATAACCGGAAATTAAAGGGCGATTTAATTCATAGACGACCGTGCCGGTTTGCTCGACATTTACAAAAACATCGATTCTGCCGCGCGAAAGACGATTCGTAATCAAACGCTTCAACTCGTTTTCAAGCGGCTGCAATTCTGCGGCGAGTCGCAGATTTACGTCCAAAAAACGATTGTTGACGGTTTTTATTTCCACGCCAACGGAGAAGTTTTCGCCCGCGGCTTGTCCGTGTCCGAATCCGGTCATTGATTTCATAATCGGTGGTCGGTGGTCGGTGGTCAGTGGTCGGTTAAATCAGATTTTTTCTGACCACTGA
>JALZOE010000031.1 GCA_030857325.1 Acidobacteriota bacterium | reverse complement strand
TTATCGCATTATCTCATCGGCGAGATGATTGCCGAAGACCAGCCCAACCGCGCCGCCAAACATCTGGTTTCCGCCGGAGAAATTTTTCGTCGTCTGGGAGTCAATCCGCTTTTGAAAAAAACGGAAAAAACTCTGGAAAGCGTGAAAAATATTCCGACCGGCAGGAAACGAATAAATTCGGCGAGTTCACAGCTTTTAATGCTGCGACTGGCGGAAGCGACCGCTTCGCGCGAACTGCTTTTACGCGAGCTTGTCGCCGTTCTTCAGCAGGAAAGCGGAGCGAAAAAGATCATTGTCGCCGAAATCGACGAACGGAAAAGATTTTTCCCGTTTATCACGCACGGCTACGTGCCGAATGAAAGCACGGAACTTGTCAATAAACTTGCCGAAGCGCACCAGAAAAACGACCTCGACAATTTCGCAAAGACGAAAAATTTGCAGGTTTTTCCGCTTCGAGCGCCGAGCGCGCCGCTCGCGTTTCTGATAATCGCACCCGGTTCGGGCGCTGTGTTAAATGACGACAGTTCGCTGTCGCTGCTTCTGCGAGTTGTCGAACTCGGAATGGACGTGTGCGCCCTGCGCGACAAAGATAAATCGCAGTATATCGAACAGGAATCGAGTCCGTTCACCTCAAACAGCCTGATGCCCGGATTTATTCATTCGTCTCCGGCGATGACTTCGCTTGTCGAAGAAGTTTATAAAATTCGTTCTTCCGACGTTACGGTTCTGGTTACGGGCGAATCGGGAACGGGAAAAGAACTGGTTTCGCGGGCGATTCATTCGATTTCAAACCGAAAAGATAAAATTTTTATTCCGTTTAACTGCACCGCCGTGCCGAAAGAACTTGCCGAAGGGCATCTTTTCGGCTATCGAAAGGGCGCGTTTACCGGCGCTGTCAACGATTCGCCCGGAATGATTCGCGCGGCGGACGGCGGCACTTTATTTCTCGACGAAGTCGGCGATTTGCCGATTGACGTGCAACCGAAACTCCTTCGGTTTTTGCAGGAAGGCGAAGTTCAGCCGATTGGCGAGAGACGACCGATACAAGTTGACGTGCGAATTATCGCCGCGACGAATATGCCTTTGGAAGAAAAAGTCGCCGACGGCAGCTTCCGCGAAGATTTGTATTATCGCCTCAACGTCATTCGCCTGCGCGTGCCGCCGCTGCGCGAACGTCGCTCGGAAATTCCGCCGATGATAAATTATTATATAAATCAGTATTCAGCCAGATTCGGCAAGCGCGACATCACCATTACGCCGCAGACGATTGATTTGCTGATGGTCTGCGATTGGGACGGCAACGTCCGCCAGTTGTGCAACGAGATTCAGCGCGTCGTCGCCCGCGCCGTTGACGGCGAAAACATCACGCCCGAACATCTGTCGCCCGAACTTAAACGCTCGGCTCGCCCGATTGCGTCGGCGTTTGCCGAAAGCGGCAACGTCAAACCGATTGCGTCCTACAACAGCTCGTTTAATTCCTTTAACGCCGGTTCGAGCAGCGGCGGAACGCTCGAAGAAGCCGTCTCCGAGCTTGAAATCCAGATGATAAAAGACGCGCTCAACCGCCACAACTGGAATATCTCCCGCGTCGCCGTCGAGTTGGGTTTAACGCGGCGCGGTCTGTATCTCAAACTCGGTCGCTACGGCATCGAAAAATCGGCTTGAAACAAAGTTAACGTCAGTTCGGGATAAGCGGAAATAGAGAAACAATAGCCGCGATAAATGCACAAAAGTCGCAAAGAAATAAAGAAAAGAATCTTTAATGGATGAAGCCGAAACTACATCCTTCATCTTTCATAATTTGCCATTCGATTTATGCCGAATAACCGCGTTCGCCGTCGAAGTTGTAAAGGTTTTCGGTTTTTACAACATCCAATCCGGCTTCATTGAAGCGCTGCAGAAGCGAGATAAGTTGCTTTTTATCAATTGTTTGTCCTTCGCCCGCTTCCGCGACGAATCGGCAGCGCCAGTGGTCAACCGTGAATGTGTCGGACATTCCGTTCGGATAAACTTTGACGCCGCGATTGGCGATTGTTTGCAGTTTCAGGTTATCGCCGCTGACTTTTTCGACCAGCGCGCCGAGTTCGTTTGCCACGCCGTAAAATTCGCCTTTCCACCAATCGAGGAAAACATCGACGCCGACGAATTCTTTCTTTTGCGGTGTCGGACTTGAGAAAATCGGTTTCTTCTCGCCGACTTCCGCCGTGTCCTGTTTGTATTCGACGGCTTTTAAGGTTTCCGGTTTTTGTCCCAAACGGGCGACGACGGCTTGGGCAAATTCGCGCGTGCTGACTTTTTCTTTTGAGACGCCTTCTTTGAAAATGTCGTAAGTGTGAACGCCGTCTTCGATGGTGCGAAGCCAGGCGTTGTGGGCTTTTTCGGCGATGTCCTGCTGTCCGATATGAACAAGCATCAGAATCGCGCCCAGAAATAATCCCGACGGATTCGCTAAATTTTGTCCGGCGCGGCGCGGCGCTGAACCGTGAATCGCTTCAAACATTGCGACTTGCTCGCCGATGTTTGAAGAACCCGCCAAGCCGACAGAACCGGCGATTTGCGCGGCAACGTCCGAAAGCACGTCGCCGTAAAGATTCGGCATCACGATAACGTCGAAGTTTTCCGGCGTGTCCGCCATTTTCGCCGCGCCGATGTCCACAATCCAGTGGTCGGCTTCGATTTCCGGGTATTCTTTGGCAATCTCGTCGAAGATTCTATGAAACAAACCGTCGGTGCGTTTCATAATGTTGTCTTTGATAAAACAGGTAACTTTTTTGCGGTTAAAGCGTTTGGCGTATTCAAAGGCGTAGCGGACGATTTTTTCCGAGCCGGGACGCGAAATCAATTTTAAGCATTCTTCAACCTGGTCGGTTTGCCGATATTCGATTCCGGCGTATGTGTCTTCTTCGTTTTCGCGGACGATGACGACATCCATCACCGGATGTTTCGTCTTGATATACGGCGCGTAGGAAACGCACGGGCGAATGTTCGCATACAAACCCAAAGTTTTGCGAACCGCCACATTCAAGCTGCTGTATCCGCCGCTTTGCCGTGTGGTAATCGGCGTTTTCAAAAGACTTTTGTCCGCCGGAGCGTTGGTAAAGCAAGACTACTGAATTCTTATCAGCTTTGACCTCACCCGTTTTTGTTATCGTTTGCTATTCGATGTTCATTTCAATGCTCGAATTTATAATTATGTTTTTTTGTTCCTCAATCGCTTTTGAGATAAGCATCTCCACTTTCTTTCGAGATTCTTCTAAATATTTTAGTCTTTGCTCTGAATCAGCGTCGGCTTCCCGAATCTTTCGCGGGAACTCCAATTCTTAAGATTATGGAAATTTATTTTACTATTCAGTAGCTGTAAAAGAATCTCCTGCGCCTCATTCGGCATAAAAACTCCTTTAACCAAGTCTATAGTTTCCGTTTTTTTCATATAGGTTTGTCAACAACAGTTTTAGTTAGCCCGAAAATAGGGATTAATACATCTTCTCAAAGACCGATTGCAGCGATTCATTATTTATGAAATCAAAAAAGGATGAAGCCGAAACCTCATCCTTCATTTTATAAAATTATTGTCCCTGACCGAGCGCGTAACCTGCTTTGCCGTCGAAATTGTAAAGGTGTTCGGTTTTAATGAAGTCTAAGCCGTTTTCCTCAAAGCGCGAGAGCAGATTGACGACTTGCTGTTTGGTCAGCGTGCCGCCGTTTGTTTCCGACATAAAGCGGCATCGCCAGTGGTCGACGCAGAAGGTATCGGGCTGACCGCCGGGGTAAACTTTTGTGCCGCGGCTGGAAATCATCACTAATTTAACGCCGTCGCCGTTGACCTTTTCGACCATCTGACCGAGTTCGTCAGCCGCGCCGAAAAATTTGCCGTTCCACCAGTGAATGAAAACGTCCACGCCGACCAAATCTTTTTTCGCTTGTGTCGGCTGGCTGTAAAGCGGTTTGGTCGCGGTTTCCCCGGACTCTTCGATGACTTTATATTCGACCGCTTTCAAAGTTTCCGGTTTTTGTCCGATGCGTTTGGCGACCTCTTCGCCGAATTCTTTGGTGCCGACGGTTTCTTTTGTCGTGCCTTCGCGGGCGATGTCGTAGGTGTGGATGCCGTCCTCAATCGTTTTTAACCAAGCGTTGTGCGCCAAGGTTGCGATGTCCTGCTGTCCGATGTGGACGAGCATCATCATCGCGCCCAAAAACAATCCCGAAGGATTGGCTTTGTTTTGTCCGGCGCGGCGCGGCGCGCTGCCGTGAATCGCTTCAAACATCGAAACCGCTTCGCCGATGTTGGCAGAACCGGCGAGTCCGACCGAGCCGGTCATTTGCGCCGTTACGTCCGACAAAATATCGCCGTAGAGATTCGGCATCACGACGACATCGAAGTTTTCCGGCGTGTCGACGAGTTTCGCCGCGCCGATGTCGACAATCCAATCTTCGGCTGTAATGTCCGGGTATTCGGGCGCGATTTCCTTGAAAACTTTGGCGAACAAACCGTCGGTCTGCTTCATAATGTTGTCCTTGACAAAGCAGGTGACTTTTTTGCGGTTATTCTTTTTGGCGTATTCAAAAGCGTAGCGGACGATTTTTTCCGAGCCGGGACGCGAAATCAGTTTCAAGCATTGCTCGACCATATCGGTCTGGCGATGCTCGATGCCTCCGTAAGTGTCTTCTTCATTTTCGCGGACAATCACCACGTCCATCACCGGATTTTTGGTTTTGACAAACGGGTGATACGAAACGCACGGGCGTATGTTGGCATACATTCCGAGCGTTTTTCTGACCGTGACGTTGAGCGATTTAAAGCCGCCGCCCTGCGGAGTTGTAATCGGAGCTTTCAGAAAAACTTTCGTTCTTCTCAAAGATTCCCACGATTCGGGCGCAATTCCGGCGGTGTTGCCCGAATTATAAACCTTTTCGCCGATTTCAATCGTTTCGATGTCGAGCCTTGCGCCCGCTTCTCGTAAAATGTGCAGCGTCGCGTCCATAATTTCGGGACCGATGCCGTCGCCGTGCGCAACCGTAATAGGAACATTTGCCATAATTTTTTATAATGCCTCGCTTGTTAAATTTTTGTATAAGCCGAAACAAGAAATATAAGCAAAATGCCGAGAGATTACAAAGGCGCGAAGAAGATAGGACGCGGACGAACACGGATTAGGCAGATTGGGACGGAGTATTTTAAAAAAATTAACCGCGTCAATCCGCTTTATCTGTGTTCGCCCGTGTCCTATTCGCCTTTGGTTTCAATCGCTTCAATCGCTTTCGCCAACTCAAAATCTTTCGCCGTTATTCCGCCCGCGTCGTGCGTCGTGATAAAAAATTCGGCGTAGCCCCAGCCGAATAAAACGTCCGGGTGATGGTCGCGCTCGTCGGCAATCGCGCCGACACGATTAACAAAAGCGAGACTTTCAGCGAAATTCTCAAATTCAAAATGCTTTTTTAAGTTATTATCCTCAGCTTCCCAGTCATTCAAATCAGCCAGAAAATTTTCGATTTCCGCGTCCGACAGTTTTTTTCGTTCCACCTGTTTTTTCGCTCCCTCGATTTTTGAGTTATACTATTAGCTTTTTAGTATAACGATTTTATTTCCGTTTATTCAAAAATGAGTTTTATTTCCAAGTTCGCAATCATATTTTTAACCGGTTTTTTTCTCGCCTGCGGCGAAGGCGCAAAACTTTCGACGCCGCTCGAAACGCTGAAAGCATATACACAGGCAATCAAGAAAAAAGACACGACGGCGATGAAACTTCTTTTGTCGGACGCTTCGCTAAAAATGGCGGAGCAAGAGGCAAAAGCGCAAAATCGAACGCTCGATGACGTAGTAAAAAACGAAACTCTGTTCGGCGAAAGTCAGAGACAGCTTAAATACCGCAATGAAAAAATTGACGGCGATAATGCGACCATCGAAGTCGAAAATTCATTCGGCAGTTGGGACACCGTACCGATTGTCAGAGAAGAAGGCGTTTGGAAAATAGATAAACAAGGGCTTGCTAATCAAATGCTCCAGCAAAATGAGGCGGACCAAAAAGAATTAGACAGAATAATAAATCAAGGCAGACAGCCGTAACGGTCAGAGAGTCGGACGCGCGGACATCTTGTCCGCAAAAGATTGCGGGAGCAATTTAACCGTTTAACAAAACTTAACATTGAAGATAATCATAAGGTTTGTAAACACTCTAAAGCGTTTATTGCGGACAGGATGTTCGCGCTCCAATTAAAAATATCAGAGGAGAATTTGTGGCAGTAATTAAACCGTTTCGCGCTCTGCGTCCCGTGCCGGAGAAGGCGCAGCAGATTTCCTGCGCGCCGTATGATGTGGTCTATGAACAGGAAGCGCGCGATTTTATTGAAAAATACCCGCTCAGCTTTCTGCGCGTTACGCGCGCCGAAGCCGAATTTTCCGAAGGCGCGAATCCGACTGAAGAAGAGATTTTTGAACGCGCGAAGCAAAATCTGCAAAAGTTTATCGACGAGGAAATCTTCGCTCGCGAAGCCGAGCCGAGCGTTTACGTTTATCGTCTCGCGACCGAAACGCACGGTCAAACCGGCGTTGTCGCCTGCTGTTCTCTGGACGAATACGAGCGTGGAATCATCAAAAAACACGAAAAAACGCGCCCCGGTAAAGTCAAAGACCGCACCAATCATATAGTTGCTTTAAGAGCGCAGACCGGACTTATATTTCTTGCTTTTCGCGGCACGGACAAAATTAAAACTCTTATTTTTGAAGCCGTGCAGAATAAACCGATTTACGATTTTTTCTGTGTGGACGGCGTGAAGCAAACAATCTGGCGTGTAACTTTGATTGATAGTTTCATCGAGGCTTTCGCAAAAGTTCCCGCGTTCTATATCGCCGACGGTCATCACCGCATCGAAAGCGCTCTTGCGGCGCGAAAAATTATGCGCGACAAAAATCCGAATCACACCGGCGCGGAAGATTACAACTTCGTCGCCGCCGGAATGTTTCCGTCCGAAGATTTGCAGATTCTCGCCTACAACCGCATCGTAAAAGACTTAAATAACTTGAGCCAAATCGAATTTTTCGACAATCTGCGCGAAAATTTCGTCGTCACCGAAACCGACGAAAAAGAACCGCGAAATCACGGCGAATTTTGTATGTATCTGAGTAAGAAATGGTATAAACTGCGTCCTGCCGTCGAGTTCGTTCAAGAGCCGAACGCAATCGAACGGCTTGACGCGAGCGTTCTGCAAAATTATCTGCTCGCTCCCGTTCTCGGAATCGAAGACGCGCGAACCGACGAGCGCATCGGTTTTGTCGGCGGCAAACGCGGCGTTAAAGAACTTGAAAAACTGGTTGACGAAGGCGCGGCGGCAATCGCTTTTTCGATGTTTCCGACGACGATGGACGAGCTTTTCGCAGTTTCGGATATGAACGAAATTATGCCGCCGAAATCGACCTGGTTCGAGCCGAAACTGCGCGACGGCTTGCTCGTTCATTTAATTGAAGATTAAAGGAGAAAAATAATGATTGTTACAACCGGAAACGAAGTGGAAATGGGAAAAATCGTCCAGTATCTGGGCATCGTGCGCGGCATCGTCGTCCGCAGTCCGAGCATCGGGCAGGGAATTATGGGCGGCTTAAAGTCAATCGTCGGCGGCAACATCGAAGAATTCGCCCAGGTCTGCGAAGCCGCGCGAATGGACGCCTTTAACCGAATGATTGCTCACGCCCAGGCGATGGACGCGGACGCCATTATCGGTATGCGCTACGACGCGACCGAATTTTCGGACACGGCAACCGAAGTTTTAGCTTACGGAACGGCGGTAAAATTGACTAATAAATAAGCGAATTACGAATTACAAATTATAAGTATTTTAGACATTATTCTTATTACTCAAGTTAAGAAAATGTTCTTCAATATATTTCCACTGTTGAAGTATAAGGTTTGATTTTGCTTTTGCTTTTTCAAACAAATAAAGACCTGTTTCAGTAACACGGTATTTACTTCTTTCCTTTAATACCAAATGTTGTTTCGATAACCATTTGAAAGCAATCTGAAGTTCCTTTTGGGTTGGAACGGCGTGATTTATTCCATCAGCTATTAAAACGATTTCTCGGAGTTTTGATGATGACTCAGCAGTTGCTATTCCTACGGCAAGAAATATCCAAGAGTTTGTTTTTTCATTACTCATCCTAAAGTCCAAAATTTAACTATAAATCCTAAAAATCTCATTTTGTTTTGAAACAAAATCATGTAATACAAATTCGTGAATGTTTTGTTCTACGGCAAAAACGAGCCTTTGCCATTGCGCCCAATTCGCATATTGACGAGCCAATCGAGCCAGCGGTATTTTAACGCTTTCGGCTGGAGATATTCGGTGATTCCGACGGTTTTGCGCGGTTTGCCGTCGGGCAGAGTTAAAGTCATTTCACTCAAAAATCTCAAATAAAAAAAGCTCGAATCGATGATTTTCGTTTGTTCGACGTGCAGTTGCGATGTGTCTTTCGACACAAAACTTAAATTTTTCGGGTATCTTAAACCGAAAACGTCGCGCGAGAAGTTATGTTCTTCATAAATCGTATTTTTTTCGCGCAAAATTCCGTCCTGAACAATGAAAATTTTAGTCGTCGGTTCGTCTTCGCCAATTTCTTTGTAACGATAGAAAACCGCCGTCGCATCTGAAAAATGGGCGCGTCCCCATTGCCAGTCGGAGACGGTTTCGGGCAGCCACCGATTGTCGAAGTTGTGGTCGTGATAGCCTGTGCCGCGAAAATGGACGACATCGGTCGTCGGTTTGCCTTTCGCGCCTGAAACCGTGATTCTGCCCGTAACATCGGCGCGCGGAACAGCCAGATTCCAACTGTGGGCGTCATCGACGGAAATCAGTTTGCCGGGCAGAAAATCGCTTTCAATCGAAAGCCATTCAAAATTTGCCTTCAGTCGACAATTTTTACGCAGCCGGGCATCGATTGAAAGAACGTAACCCGAACCGTAAGACGCGGATTCGAGACGAAAAAAATTTTCGCCGACTCTGCAAAATGGTTTTTCCGCATCCGCCGAAAATTCTTCGACGGCAAATTCGTTTATCGCCCGGTATTTCGGCTTTCCGTCGCGGTAATACGTAAAAGCGACGGCGGGAACATTGGATTTTGGATTTTGGATTTTAGAATTCGGATTTTGGATTTCTTCGACTCTGGACTTTGAACTTTGAACCGTCCGGTTATATTGCGGCGAAAATACAAAGTTGTCGAGAAAAATTATTACGACGGCATCGCGCCCGTCTTCGCTCAGGGCGTCGAAATACCACCATTCGTAGGCTTCCGCGTTCGGTTTTTGATGCCAGATGTCGGCGGCGATGCTCGAAGTAAATGAAAATTTTTCGGTTGTAATCGATTCGGCGGCGTTCATCGAGAAAATTTTTTTGCAAACATAAAAACAAAAGTCTGAGGAAAAGCTAACTTCTCTCAGGCTTAAAGTCAAAGTTTTTTCGGCAAATTAAAGTGCGGTCGAGTCGGGCGGCAAAGTGTTCGACTGGCTGACGAGATATTCGTTCATTCATCCTTTGAAGATTTATAAACGTCGGCAAAGGCGAAACAGCCGTTTCGGATGAATAAATAAAAACGGTCGGCAAACTTTTTTTGCCGGATTCTAATCTGTATAGATGCGCGCGGCGACAAATTTCTCTCCCGAAATTTCAAGACAGAAACAAGGAGAAAAAATGAAAAAAATTACAAAAGCGTTTTGGCTCGGTTTGATTTTAACCGTCGGACTGCTCGGCGCGGCTTGCCCGCAGCGCGTGAGCATCGCTGACATTGAGGCGAATCCGTCGAAATATTTTAACAAAGACGTGGCGATTGCCGGAACGGTTCGCGACAGCTACGGCATTTCCGTGCCGTTCACGCCAATTCGCGGCGGCATTTATAAAATCGACGACGGCAGCGGTTCGATGTGGATTGCCACGCAGAAAACCGTGCCGAACAAAGGCATTCAAGTCGGCGTTAAGGGAAAAATTCAAAACGGCTTGAATTACGGCGGCAAAAATTACGGACTCGGAATGCTCGAAGAAGACCGACGGTTTAAGGGCAGATAAACGAAACGAAAAAATGACAATCGGCGGGCGAAACGGTTAAAATCTTTTTCGCCCGCTTTTTTTATTTTTATGAAATCGTTTATAAATTCTTTTGACCGGCAGTTTTTGAATCTGCACCGGCTTTCCCGCGAGATTGTCGGAAAAATTCCGGCTGGAAAAATATATCGGCAGCCGCCGTCGTTTGAAAAATCTTTCGCGGCGTTTTCCTGCGGCGAATTTGTTTTGCGAAGCGCAGGCAAAGTCGAGCAGACGTTCGGCGGCATCACGACGAAATTGTGGGACGACCCGTTTGAATGGACGCTGCCCGAAGAACTTTCGACAACCGCGGCGATTTTGGATTATCTGGCGGAAGTCGAGCGGACGCGGCTTAGAGGTTTCTCTTTTTTCGCTTCGGACGAAGATTTGCGCCGTGAGATTCCCGCGCCCGAAAATTTGCGGTCGATTTTTGAAATTCTGCTCGAAACCGTCGCCCGCGCCGAGCATTTTCAAGGTCGCGCCTGCGCGGTTTTTCAAATAATCACAGGTGAAAAAATTTCGCTCGCATAAATCGAAACGAAAATATTGAGCAAAGACGAACGATTTTTCTTCAGACGACTTGATTTTCCGCCCATTCGCTTGCATTTAAAGCATTTAATAAAGCGCGCGCTTTCGTCAAAGTTTCCTCGTATTCGGATTGCGAATCGCTGTCGATGACGATGCCGCCGCCCACATTAAAAATCGCTTCGCGCCCGCGCACGATTATCGTCCGAATCGCCACGCTCATATCGAAAGAGTGGAAAATGGAAAATGGAAAATGGAAAATGTCGGAATTAAACTTTGAATTTTGAACTTTGAATCTTGAACCTTGAGCCGAATATCCAATTGCGCCCATCGAAAGTCCGCGATTGGCGGTTTCAATCTCATCGATTATCCGCATCGTGCGGATTTTCGGCGCGCCGGTAATCGAGCCGCACGGAAAAACGGCGCGGATTATCTCCGAAAATTTCAAATTTTCGCGCAGCTCGCCGCTGACGGTCGAAACCAGGTGAAAAAGCGTCGGGTGCGTTTCCAAATCGCACAGTTTTTCAACCGAAACGCTGCCGAATTCGCATATTCTGCCGATGTCGTTACGCAGCAAATCGACAATCATCACGTTTTCGGCACGGTCTTTTTCGCTTTCCAAAAGCTCGTTTTTCAAACGTAAATCTTCTTCCGAATTTCTCCCGCGTCGGCGCGTTCCTTTAATCGGCGACGTTGAAATCGTGCGACTCTGGACTCTGGACTTTGAACTTTGAACCTTAAAAAACCTTTCCGGCGAAATGCTGACGACGAAATCCGCGTCTCGTTTGATAAAAGCGGCAAAAGGCGCGGGATGATTTTGCCGCAGACGCCGGAAAATTTCCCGCGCCGTTAAATTTTCCGGCAGATGAGCGCGGATTTGCTGCGTTAAATTCGTTTGATAAGTGTCGCCGCGGCGAATCGATTCTTTAATTTTTTCGATTGCCGCAATATAGTTTTGCCTGGTGAAATTTGAAGTTATCACGGAGTTTTTAGAGTTTTTAGAGTTCGTAGAGTTTTTAGAATAATCTGCGAGAAGTTTTTCTACTTCGTCGAATTTATTTTCTTGTCCGGCGAGAAAAGTTTTATTTTCATTATAATCGTGAATAATCAGGCAGTCGAAACGGGCGAGAAAAACATCCGGCTCGGGAAAATTTGAAAATTCTTTTAATCGAGGTTTGATGTTTTCGAGCTTTAAACCGAAATCGTAGGAAATCGTAAAAATACAGGCTAAATCGGGTTGCGACAACTTTTCATCGAGAAATTCAAGCGTTTCAACCGGGTTTTCGTTCGTAATTTGAAAAGTCTCAATCGGATTTACGCCGGCAATCAAAAGATGCGAATCGAGATGATTAACGCCGCAACTGTCGAGCAGACAAACCCGCGCTTCGTCGGAAATTTCAAGTAAAGCATCGACTAATTCGCCGGCTGAAAATTTGATTTCGCGCATACGACGATTTAGCCACGAATCGCACCGATTAGACAAATAAAGCCGAAAAGATAATTTCAATTTTAGATGCGAGCTTTGTTTTGGTAAAAATTCGCAGTTTATCGTAATATGGCGCAAGTCATTTCCGTTCGATTTTATTCTTCAAAAGTAAAATTATGGCTTCAAATTCGATTGATAAACTAAGTTTGGTTCGCGGATTGGGACTTCTGGCGGCGATTTCGATAATCATCGGAAACGTCGTCGGGACGGGCGTTTTTCTCAAGGCGCGCGTGATGACGTGCAATGTCGGGACGCCCGGCTGGGTTATCGCGGCGTGGATTGCGGCGGGCGTTTTGTCGCTTGCCGGTGCGCTAACTTATGCGGAATTGTCCGC
>JALZOE010000271.1 GCA_030857325.1 Acidobacteriota bacterium | reverse complement strand
AACGGAGACAACGCAGGTTTGAACGCAGCGACCGCGATCTGTTGACCGACGACGAATCGGAAGAATCTCGCCGGATGCGCCGGCAGGAGCGCCGAAGAAATCGAAACCGCCCGCCTTTTCCGCTTTTTTAGCCTTGATTAGGTTTGACGGATGAAAACTCGCCGCGCATAAAGCGAATTATTTTTCTTACTGAAAACGGCAGCTTGTTAATCAACAAGCTGCCGTTTTTGCATACCGGGATTTATAACCTGTTCTACATTTTGGCGCGTCAAATTTTCAAATGCTTAACTCATAAAATAAAAATGTCGCCCGATTTGCAAATCGGACGACATCGCCTAAAACGTTTTTTGTTTCCGCGCCGCTTTAGCTTAAAACTTTTATGTCGCGCTCGCTGAAGATTTTCCAGCCGCCGTTCGTCCGCTGCCATCTCAATTCCTGAACGACTTCGCCGCGCCGGTTTCCGCGTTGGTTAGCGACCCGATATTTTTTGCGGAAACGCATTATCGCCGTGCGCCCGCCATCCTGAAATATAATTTCGGGTTCTTCGGCGCGGATGTCGATTGATTTAGACGAAGCGAAGCGAGTTTTTTCAAGCCGCACGGTGTTGCGCGAAGTGTTGCGGGCAAGATAAAAAGCCTGTAGTTCGGGCATATAAAACGACATTTGTTTGTCGATGTCGCGCGCGTTGGTCGCGTCAATCCATCGATAGAGCGAGCTGCGGATAACACCCGCATCGTCGCTGTCAACCGACGTGGATTTGACCGCGCGAACCGGAGCGGCGGCGGTTCGATTTTTCGGATTCGTTTTCTGCCGGGCGATTAACGGTTCGCCGTAAATGTTCCACCGCGCCGCGCTGTCGATTTTGTTGTAAACGGTTTGAATAATTACCGGCTCGATTAACTCTTGGGCGGAAATACGGCGCGTTACGCGCAGGCGTTCGCCGTTCTCGAAAGGCGTAAAAGTGAAACTCAAATTGTCGCTGCCGCTCGAATTGAAAACAAGGCTGTTCCGCTCAAATCCGATGCGCGTGCGGACGGTTCGACCGTCGGCGGCGCGCGTGTTTCGGGTAACGCCGTCGGCTTGAAACGCGATGCGCGGAGAGCGCGAAGAACCAAGAAAAACGCGGCTTCCGCTGCATTCGATTGCCAGCAAATCGGGCGGCGTCAGGCGAACCGCTAAATCCATAAAAAACTGCTGCTGTTCGGCGTAGGGAACTTTGGTCGTCGCGTTTTCGATAACCGAGTAAAGTTTATCGCTCCGCTCGGCATCGATGCGGTAAACTCCGTTTAAGCCTAACGCCGGATTACAGACATTTGCCGCCGTTCTATTTCTGGTATTTTGAGCCGTTAATGTGCCGCAGAAAAGGACAAGCAGAATTGCCAGAAACATTAATTTGTTTTTGTTTATTTGAACCATTTTTCACGCCTCGTCCAACCGAATTTCAATTTCAACCGAGCTTGAGATGCTAACGCCGTTTGTCGGGTTTAACAAAATAATAGAAAACAATCGATAATACCCTTTTAGAGTTTTATTTGTTAAATTGTAATATTTATTATGCTTGAATCACCAGTAAACTTAAAAGCCGCGGTCGGACGCCGCCGCACATTTGCCATTATTTCACACCCGGACGCCGGAAAAACGACGCTGACCGAAAAACTTCTGCTTTACGGCGGAGCGATTCAGGAAGCCGGAGCGGTGAAAAATCGCCGGGCGGAGCGCGCTGCCACGTCCGATTGGATGGCGCTGGAGCAGCAGCGCGGAATTTCAATTACCTCGACGGTTCTGCAATTTGAATATCGGGATTATCATTTGAATCTGCTCGACACGCCCGGACATCACGATTTCAGCGAAGACACATACCGAACCCTGACCGCCGCCGATAACGCCGTGATGCTGGTCGATGCCGCCAAAGGACTGGAAACGCAGACGCGCAAACTTTTCGCCGTCTGCCGGATGCGCGATATTCCGGTTTTTACGTTTATCAACAAACTCGACCGTCCGAGCCGCGACGCTCTCGAACTGCTCGACGAAATTGAAAAAGAGCTTAAATTGAATGTTTACGCCGTCAACTGGGCAATCGGTTCGGGCGAAACTTTTAGGGGAATTTACAATCGTCTGACGGGAAACGTTCATCTTTACGAGCGCAATCCGCGCGGGCGGCAGCAGGCGCGGGAGACGATAATTCCGCTTGCCGATGCCAAAGTAAAAGAAATTATCGGGGATAACGCGCTGCTGCAGCTTCTTGGAGATTTGGAAATTCTGGACGGCGCGGGCGCAATGCTTGATAAAGACGCCGTTCTGCGCGGCGAAACGTCGCCCGTGTTTTTCGGCAGCGCGATGACGAATTTCGGAATCGAGCCGTTTCTCGACGCCTTTTTGAATCTTTCCGCCGCGCCGGTTTCGCATCAGAGCAGCATCGGCGAAATAAAACCGACCGACCCGGAATTCAGCGGATTTGTATTTAAATTGCAGGCGAATATGGACTTGCGCCACCGCGATTGTCTGGCTTTCGTGCGCGTCTGTTCCGGGCAGTTTACAAAAGATATGACGGTTACAAACGCCAGAACCGGCAAAAAAGTGCGCTTGACTCGTCCGCAGAAAGTTTTTGCCCGCGAGCGCGAATCGATGGACGAAGCGTTTCCGGGCGATGTCGTCGGGCTGAATAATCCGGGAGCGTTCGCTATCGGCGATACGATTTACACCGGACAAAAACTCGTTTATCCGCAGATACCTTCGTTCACGCCTGAATTGTTCGCGCGAATCAGAAACCCGAACACGTCGCTCGCCAAAAAATTTCAAAAAGGCATCGCGCAGTTGGAAGAAGAAGGCGCGATTCAAATACTTCACCGTAAATACGGCGGCGCTTCGCAGGAGCCGATTTTAGCGGCGGTCGGAGAACTGCAGTTTGAAGTGGCACAGTATCGTCTGCGGGCTGAATACGGAGTAGAAACGCGGCTCGAATCGCTCTCCTACACGTCCGCCCGCTGGGTAACAGCCGGTTGGGACGTTTTAATGAACGGTCAAAGTCTCTACGAAACCGACGTTTATCAAGACCGCTGGGAGCGTCCGGTTCTGCTTTTTCGCAGCCCGTGGCATCTGGAACGTGTCGAGCAGGAAAGACCCGAACTGAAATTAAGTCCGGTTGGAACTTTTTAAGTTTCTAAAATTAACGAGGAAAACTCGTTTTCAAATTTTTAAGTCATCGAAAAAATCAACTTATGGAAGAATTTTGGCTGTCCGGTTCAATTGAAAATGTTTCGCCGCATTTGATGCCGGCGGCGCACGCGCTTGAGCAAGCCGCCCTCGATATTAAAAACAACACCGCTAACTTAGCGACCGAAGAATTATGGACAAAATTAAACGGCGCGCCCTCGGTCGGCTTTCACCTGCTTCACATCGCCGGAAGCATCGACCGGCTTTTGACTTACTGCCGCGCTGAAACTTTAAATGATTCTCAATTTGCCGAACTTGCTGAAGAAACAAAAATAAACGCCGCGCTCGACGCCGAGACTCTCACGCGCAAAACGCTCGAAAAAATCCGCGAATCCGTTCGCGTAATCGGCACGACGCCGGAAGAATCGCTTTTTGAGAAACGCGCCGTCGGTCGTAAACAGTTGCCGACAAATGTTTTCGGGCTTCTTTTTCACATCGCCGAACACACGCAAAGACACGTCGGGCAAATCGTTGCGACCGCAAAAATCGTCAGAGCGGCAAAAGTCAATTAATCGTTTTATAGAGCGGTTGTTTTCAAAACTCCGTCGTCGCCGACCGTCAGACGAAATCGTTTGCCGTTCGGCGCGGTTAAAACAATGCCCTGCGCGGGTTTTTGAATAATTACGTCGCCCTTAAATTCAAAGTTGTTATAGCCGGTTTGATTGCCCTCGAAAACCAGACTGCCGGTTTCGCCGTCGCGGTAAAAGCTGTAACCGTAAAAATTAGATTCCGATTCGTTTCCGAGTTGAAGCAAAACCTGTCCGGCGTTGGACGAAGAAATTCGTCTGACCGGTCGAGTCTGGTTCGGAAAAGGCGGCGTTTGCTTTTTCGTCTGCCAGCTTAAAGCGGGCGAGAGCGAATCTTCGTTAAATTCGCGCTCAAGGTTGATTGTCTGCGCGTTGTTCCTCTTATTTGCAAAATAACCCGGCGCGGTCAAAGCGTCGGCACTCGGATTGGCGACGGCGTTGCCGGAAACAACGTCGCGCGGCGTAACAAAATCGCCTTCGCTGTGAACGACCGCATTGACGCCCGCGCCGTTGCGAAAAACATTCGCCATATAAGTATTGTTTTTTGAATAAATCGTCGTCGGCGCGTTCATTTGAATGATTGATTGAACGAGATTGTCGCGCAAAACGATGGCGACTTCGAGATAATTATTTGTCGAGCTGCGGTAAAAATACTGAATGCCTTCGTCCTGACCGTTTTCGACGACGAAATTGCCGTGCGCTTTTTCCGTGTAAATAAAAGTTGCGTTGTCCTTTCGCCCCGCGCCGACGACCAGATAATTTCTAATCGTTAAAACGCCGACGAGCGTGCAATGAA
>JALZOE010000270.1 GCA_030857325.1 Acidobacteriota bacterium | reverse complement strand
TTTTTATAAAACTGTTGAAAGTCAAAAAAACGAAATCGAGTTTTCACATCTCGATTTCGTTTTTTATTTTTTAAAGTAATGCGTAAATTTACGAAGCCGCCTGCGAAGCGTTAAACATCAGCAGTTCAAAAGTTCCGGGCGCGACTTTGCGAAACCGGCGGTTGCGGTTTAAGGAAACGGCAATAGAAATCGTCGGATTGTTTCCCTTAAACTCGAATCCGCCGGCGACCAGCAAATTATAAAGCTCGTTGACGTGAAGCGGCGAGGTGGCTTCGCGCAGCAGCAGCGTGCAAGCCTGCGTGATTGTTCTATCGACAAAACGGTTGCTGATTGGCTCGAAATTCTGATTAGCCTGCGGAACGCTGCGCGAATGATTGATATACGACACGGAATTGTTTCGATAATTATTGTTCGGCGGCTGGTTTTGATTGTTTTGACTGTTTTGATGATTTTGATAACTCTGCTGATTTTGGCTGTTTTGATGATTTTGATTGTTTTGGACTGTCGGGTTCATCCGGGAATTTCTTTTCAGTTCGACTTCGAGATTATAATCGTCGTCTTCATACGGCTGCGCCGCGTGTTTTTTGACTTTCCAACTTTTATTGCCCGTTCCCATCGACGCCAGAAGACTGTAAATCGCTTCGCCGAACTGCGCCGCGCTATTCTCCAACGCTTCAATTTCCTGTTTGAGCGAATTGGCTTCGGTTTCGATTTCGTGCAGGCGACTCGTCAGACGACTCTGCGCGTTGCGCGTCTGCCGCAGACTTTGTTCCAAGGTAGCGATTAGATTTTCGTTCAACATAATTTCATTTAGCATTTAGCATTTAGCATTTAGCATTCAAAAACTGTTAAATGATAAATGTTGAATGTTATTTCGCTCTTTCAATCATATAGCTCGGAATTTCTTCCAAGGCAACACGATACTCGTTTTTTGGTAAGAGTTCAAGATTTTTTATAGCAAGGTCGGCGAAATAATACGCTTTGTTTCTGGTTTCCGTCAGCAAATCCGCCGCGTCGAGTCGTTCTAAAAGCATTTTGCGCGAGATATTTTCATAATCGCCGTCGTGCATTACGCGTTCCAAATCGGCTTTCACCGACGCGTCCTTTTTGACCAGCAAAATCAACGGCAGAGTCAGTTTTCCTTCGAGCAAATCCGCGCCCGACGCCTTGCCTAAAACCGCTTCCTGCGCCGTAAAATCGAGCAAATCGTCGGCAAGCTGAAACGCCGTGCCGAGATTCATCCCGTAATCGCGCAAAGCGTTTTGCTCGTCGTTTGAAGCATTTCCCAAAATCGCGCCGATTTCGCAGCAAGCCGAAAATAGATACGCCGTTTTCCGCTGCAAAACGTCGAAATATTCGTCTTCCGTAATATCGGTTTTGCCGAGCGTCGTCAGTTGAATCAGTTCGCCTTCGGTCATTTTTCGGGTCAGGCTGGTTAAAATATCGAGAATTTCCAGACTTCTTTCTTTGAGCGAAGTTTCAAACGCCGACATATACAGCCAGTCGCCCATCAAAACCGCCGCCTGATTGCCGAACCGCGCGTTGACCGACGAGCGATTGCGGCGCGTGTCGGCGTTGTCGATGATGTCGTCGTGAACAAGCGTCGCCGTGTGCAGCATTTCCATCACGGTCGCCAGTCGCACGACGTTTTCTTTTGCGGCGTTTCCGCCGCTCGCGTAATTCGACAAAAGCAGCAGCGCCGGACGCACGCGTTTGCCGCCCGAAGCGCGCAGATAATCGCCCAGATAATTGATAACCTGAATATTAGAACTCGCCTGCCGTTCAAACTCGGCTTCAACCAAAGCCATTTCATCTTTTATCAAACTGAAAATCTTCTGCGCGGCGATATGCGGATTCAGTTTTTCTCTGATTGGTGAAAAGGTTTGCATTCGGTCTATTGTTTATCTACCAGCGTGCGGCTGATTACGGCGAAATTGAATAAATATCCCGGAAACATTTCCTTCGTCGGTTTCATTTTCAAATTTCTCCAAATAAAATTTTATTTAGCATAAATCAAGTAAGCAACTAATTTGAGCGGTAATTGTCGAACTGCATATCGATGCCGAAATCTTTCGCTTTGAGTTTAGCAATCGTGTCCTGCAAAACGTCGCGGTCTTTGCCGGAGACGCGGACGGTTTCGCCTTGAATCGACGCCTGCACTTTTAGTTTCGCGTCCTTGATAAATTTGACGACTTCCTTTGCCTTTTCAATCGGAATTCCCTGCTGAATTTTTACGGTTTGGCGAACCGTTCCGCCCGCCGCCGCTTCGATTTTCTGGTAGTCGAGAGCTTTAAGAGAGATGCCGCGTTTGAGCAGTTTGCTTTGCAGAATATCGTTCATATTCTGAAGGCGCGTGTCGTCTTCGGCTGATAAAACAAGGTCTTTATCGGTCAACTCGACGGTTGCTTTGCTGCCTTTGAAATCGAAACGCTGCGAAACTTCCTTGACGGTCTGGTTGAGCGCGTTAGTAATTTCGGCGTAATCGGTTTTTGAAACAATATCGAATGAATTTTCTTTTGCCATAACTGTTTAATCGGTGTGCCTGATTTTGAAAATGTAAAGCATATCACAAAATCGACATCGACAAAATTTCCTTTGTTTACCCGCTGTTTATCCGCGAAAATATTATTTTCAAGATTTCGGATGTTAAAAATTTCTTAAAACATATGAATTTTTATTTACTTTTCTTTTGTTTTAAGTAATTATTCAATTACATAAAATTTGTATTGGTAATTTGCGATTTCCCCCATTTTATAAATATAAAACGGCAAATTAACGTTTTTTGTAGTTTTTGCGCGAGGAAATCCACGATGAAGCACATTAAATCAAAAAAACATTCGAGCAGTTTTTGCCCGAAATGTTCGATAAAATTTCAGAAGCGTCGTCTTAAATGCCCGTTTTGCCGGACTTTAATCGCGGGAAATTTACCCGTAATGATATTTTTTATTCTCGGCGTCGCGGCGGTTTTATTGACGATTACGATTTTAGAAACTAATTATTTCTGAATCGAGGCGAAAGAAATCGAGAAAGTTGCGCGTCGTCTGCCGGGCGAGCGCTTCCAACTCGATTTGGTAGAATTCCGCTAAAAACTTTGCCGTGTGGGCGACGAACACCGGTTCGCAGCGTTTTCCACGAAACGGAACGGGCGCGAGATACGGTGAATCGGTTTCGATAAGAAGTTTGTCGAGCGGAACGACGCGCGCCGCTTCGCGCAGGTTTTCCGCTTTTTTGAAGGTTATGTTTCCGGCAAAGGAAATCAGAAAACCGATTTCCATTAAATCGAGCGCCATTTCGGGCGTGCCGCCGAAACAGTGCATAATGCCGCCGCGAAACGTTTCGGCGGAACACTCCGAACGCAGTATTTCAACCGTTTCGTCGTCCGCCGCGCGCGAGTGAATGATAATCGGTAAATTTAATTCTTCGGCAGTGCGTATCTGTCTTCTAAAAACTCGTTCCTGAACGTCTCGCGGGCTGTGGGCGTAATGAAAATCAAGTCCGATTTCGCCCCACGCGACGACTTTTTTGCTTGACTGCACAAGCTCAATCAAATGATTTTCCGCCGTTTCGTCGTATTCTTTGGCGTCGTGCGGGTGAACGCCGACGGCGGCGAAAACATTTTCAAAAGATTCGGCGACGCGGACAGCGCGCCGGAAATCGTCGCCGCTCGGACTTCCCGTGCCGATTGTCAGCATCAGTTTAACGCCCGCATCCTTTGCTCTCTCGACCGCTTCGGCGCGGTCGTCGTCAAACGCTTCGCCGTCGATGTGGCAATGTGAATCTACAAAAATCATTTTTAAAATCTAACAAACTTTTCTAACCTTTGACGAACTCGAAAGCGATGTAAATAGTGAGCGCGCCGTTCGATATTTCCGAGCGGATGCCAGTCGCGCGCATTCGCAGAGCGCCGCCCGCGTTCTGCACCGGAATGAGAAAAGAAAGTTTATCGGTTTGCAGAATCTGAATCGGATTGATTTTTTTATCGAGCGAGTTTTGCACGATGCGCGTTAAAAGAGCGCTGCCGACGCCGCCCGTGCCGCTTAAAACAACGTTCAGCACTTTGGCGCGCCCGATTAAAGTTTGTTTGGCTTTGTCGAATTCAAGCTCGATATTCGTTTCGGCGTAACCTTGAAAATCGACGCAGCCGACAAACGGCGGATTATACGAGCCGGCAAAAGCCAGCGGCGCGTAAATTTTCCCGTCGCGGAAACGAACCGCCGTTCGCACGCCATCGATTTCGCGCCGCAGACGAATCGATTCGTCGCAAAGCAGGTTTTGGGCGTTAGGTTTTAGGTTTTGTATTTTGAGGCTGCTCTCCTGAAAAGCGGAAATGGCGTCAACCGACTTTGAACTTTGAACTTTGAACTTTGAACCGCTCTGAGCAATCGGAAACGACGGCGATTTCAGGTTTGTAAAAATCGCGTCGAGCAGCGCGTCGAAAAAGCGTTCGTTAAGCGATACGGCGACTTCCGCCGACTGCGCCTGCGCCGTGGAAACAAACAACAGAGCGGAAAATACCAAAGCAAAAAGTTTTTTCATTTTAATT
>JALZOE010000269.1 GCA_030857325.1 Acidobacteriota bacterium | reverse complement strand
CGTTTGTCGTCGCCGTCTTCGATTTTCAGCGCGATTCCCAAACCTGTTTTCCAACGCTCGCACGGCAGAACGCCCGCCAGATAAACGCCTTCCGCGCCGATTTTTGAAATAATTCTGCCGCGCGCCGACTGCATTATAATCGTGTCCAAACGGTCTGTTCCGCCAATCATTTCCGGGTAAGTCATCATCGCCGAAACAATTCGGCGACAGGCTTCGCGCGTCTCGTCGTCAAAACTTTTCGGCGGGAAAACGAGCCGCGCGAAAGATTTCGCCATCGCCCGGACGGGAAGCGCGAAATTCGGCGCGGCGCAGCCGTCAATGCCGATTGGAATCTCGTTTTTCGCCAAGTCGGTAAACAGGGAAACAACATCTAAAATCGCCTGCTGAACCGGATTCTCCAGTGTTTCGTAAGTTTTCAAATCCGCGCCCGAATGTTCGGCGAGCGCGAGCATCGCCGCGTGTTTGCCCGAACAATTATTGTGCAGTTGATTCGGTTTCTCGCCGGCAAGCAGCATCGCTTCGGCAACTTTTTCGTTAAACGGAACTTGCACACCGCAACGCATATCCGATTCGCCCAAGCCGATTTTAGCGAGCATTAGAGCGCACGTTTCGGTGTGAAATTTCTCGCCCGAATGCGAGCCGCAGGCAAGCGCGATTTCACTGTCGAGAAAACCGAATCTTTCAGCCGCGCCGGTTGTTAGAACGGGAAACGCCTGAAACGGCTTACCTGAAGAACGAATAAACGTAACGATTTCGGGATTGCCTTTTGATAAAATCGTATTGCCGTCGCCGCTCATTACAATTAAATGCCCGCGATGAATCGATTCGACGGTTTCGCCGCGAACGACTTCGGCTAAAATTTCAGACTGCATAGATTTTTATCTCTTGGAATCAAAGAGTTTTAGCCACGAACAACAGAAATACTACGAATAGAAAAAGCGATTTATAAAATTTCATAAATTACTGTTTTATTTTGCCTTTCTTATTCGTGTTCATTCGTGTTATTCGTGGCTAACTTGCTCCTTGTATCATTTCTCTGGCGTGCCGGCGCGCCGTTTCGGTAATCTCTTTGCCGGTCAGCATTCGGGCGATTTCTTCGATTTGTGCCGTTTCGTTTAATTGGCGGACGCGGATTTCGGTTCGATTTTTGACCGCTTCTTTTTCGACGACGAAATGCCGGTCAGCCAGAGACGCGACTTGCGGCTGATGCGTTACGCATAAAACCTGCTGCGTTTTGGCAAGTTCTTTTAATTTCAACCCGACGGCTTCGGCGACTCGCCCGCCGATTCCGGTGTCGATTTCATCAAAAACCATCGCCTTCTCAAATTCGGAAAGTTTCGCCGTCGTTTTTATAATCAGCATCAGGCGCGACGCTTCGCCGCCGGACGCGACTTTGGCAATTGGTTTAACCGATTCGCCTAAATTCGCCGAAAAATAAAATTCGATTTGGTCAAACCCTTTGACCGTAAACGATTTATCGTTGTTTTCGTCCGTATTTATACGCACTTCAAACCGCGCCTTTTCGAGCGCGACGGCTTTTAAGCTCGTTTCGACTTCCTTTTCAAATTTGCGCGCCGCTTTGTCGCGCTTTTCGTGAAGTTCGCGGGCGGTTTTGACGTATTCGGTGCGCGCCTTTTGCAAATCTTTTCGCAATTCTTCTTCGCGCAGTTCGGCGGTTTCGATATTTTTTAAGCGTTCTTCGGATTCGGTAAAATGCGCCATAACGGTTTCAATCGTGCCGCCGTATTTGCGTTTCAGGCGAGCGATTTCGGCGAGACGCGATTCGATTTCTTCCAATCTTTCCGGGGAAAATTCGAGCGAACCGCGAAAATCGCGCACGGCGAACGCCAAATCTTCAAGGACAGCCTGCGCCGTCTGCAAACTTTCGCCGTATTCGCGGAAACTCGATTCGTATTCGGCGAGTTCGTGGACGCGCTTGACGACTTTTTCGAGCGTTGCAACGGTTGCTTCTTCGTTTTCGTAAAGCAGCAGATAGCTTTCGTCGCTCAACGTCGAAAGTTTTTCGACGTTGCTCAAGCGGCGTTTTTCTTCTTCGAGCGTCGCGTCTTCGTCCGTTTTCAAATCAGCTTTGCCGATTTCATCGACTTGAAATTTCAAAATATCGAGCAGTTGAAATTTTTGCGCTTCGTCTTCTCGAAGATTGGCGATTTCCTTTTGAATTCCTGCAAGTTCACGGTATTTTTCCGCAACGTCTTTCCGCAGATTTTGCAGATTGGCGTATTCGTCGAGCATTTCCAGATGCGTCGCCGGATTAAAAAGCGTCGCCTGCTCGCCCTGACCGTGAATATCGACGAGAAACGCGCCGATTTTTTTTAAGAAATTCTGTGTAACCGATTGATTATTAACGAAAATCCGGTTGCGCCCGTTTGCCGCCAATTCGCGCCGGACGATGATTTCCGTTTCCGCCGCGTCGTCGGCTTCGATGCCGCCCTCAAAAAATAATTGATGCAAATCGGCGTTTGAGGCGACGTTGAAAAGTCCTTCAATCTGCGCGCCGCCCGCGCCTTCCTTTATCAAATCGGACGAGACGCGCTCGCCGGTCAGCGCGCCCAGACTATCGACGATAATAGACTTACCCGAACCGGTTTCGCCCGTCAAAAGATTCAATCCGGTCGAAAATTCCAGTTGCAGTTCGTCAATCAGCGCGATGTTTTTGATTTTCAGAAGCGAAAGCATATTTGAATTTGATTATAGGAAATTTTCGACGGCGAGGCATAAGCGGAGACGGAAATATTTAACCGCAGGTGAATACGGATGAACGCGGATAAAAAATAAAATTTTGAAAAAATAAAATAACAAAATGTAAGTTTTATATCATCTTTTCTATTCCGGTTTTATCTAAGTTTATCCGTGTTCATCTGTGGTTAAATTTCTTTCCAATTTCTCAAAAATAAAACTCAATCGGTTTTCGGCAAAAGACGCGCGCCTTTTGCCCATTTCCCGTTGCGGAAAACGGCGTCCGGCGGAAAGGCTTTTTCCAAATCGGCAGTTTTCCAATCGATTTTGCGCGACTTTTTATAAAAAAGAAACTCGCCGCTCGAACCGATTTTCAATAATCCGTTTTTCGGCATAAGGTAAAAACCGCTCGCGTCGTATTCGTCCAAGCCGCCGGCGATTGATAAGTCGCCGATTTCCTGAACGGCTGTCGGCGCGATTTCGGGAGCGCGGCGGCGTTCGGCGTTGATTGCCACGTCGCCCGTGAACGGCGTTTCGGTTTCGGCGAAATTGACGATGTTCGCCCGGCGGAAAATCGCCGTGTAAAGATTGCCCGAATCGTTAAACGGCAACGAGTCATAGACGTTCGGATTCGCTTTTTGCTCGCTTTTATCGACTACGGATTTGAGCGCGGCGAGATACGCGACGAAATTTAATTTAATTAAAAACATCTCGTCTTTGCCGTGCAGCGCTCCGGTTTCGATTAAAATTACGGGCGTTCCCCACGCGGAAATCATATCGCCGAACGCGCGCGGATTATATGTGTCGTCGTAGCGCCCGATGTTTCCTTTGATGAAATTTTCGAGTGCGCCAATCATCACGGTGCTGATGCGGCGCGAGCGCAGATGTCCGGCATTCGATTTGCCTTGCGGGTCGCCGGAGACGGCGAGCAGGGAAATCGTCGCCTGGCGATTCGATTTGCCGACGGTCGTTAAAGCGTTTTGATTGTGCAGGTTAAAACCGATGTCGGGCTGCCAGCCGTCGCGCAGTTTTTTTAACAATCTGCCTTCGGGCGTGGCAAGGGCGCGGGCGTCGCGGTTGATGTCGATGCCCTGTAAATTGCGGCGCTGGAAAAGCTCCGCGCCGTCGGGGTTGAGCATCGGCACGGCGCGAATCGTCAGCGCGTTTTCGAGTTCTCTGACCCAGCTTTTATCACGATTTTTTTGCAGAAAAGCGAACATATCAATCAAAGCCGAAGTCGCCGTCGGTTCGTCGCCGTGCATCTGCGACCACATAAAAACTCGTGTCGCGCCTTTGCCCCATTCGACCTGGTAAATCTCGCGCCTCGCGTTGCTGCGCCCGACTTCTTCGACTTTTAAGCCGATTGATTTCAAATCGTTCAGATATTTCTGCAAATCCTTATGACGAACCGTGGACGCGGGCATCGCGGAAATGTGCTGTTTATCCCAGATTCGCGCAAAATCCGCGGCGGTTTGGGCAAACGCGGCAGTGGTATGTATCAAAAAAAACAATGAAAAAACGAGTAAAAGTTTCATAGCGAAAAAATCCTTGATTAAGAGCGTTTATTTGGATGCAAATTCTAAAATTAAAACGTCAGCCGTAATAAAAAAGGCTTTGTGCGTAATGCGGAAGTCCGCAAAATACGCGCGCTTTGATTTGAATTAGTATAAGAAAATCCGACTGTCATAATGATAATGTCGCCGAAAATTTTATCATAAATCGCCTCATTCGAGACATTCTGCCGGAAAACGGAAATTTAAGCCGTAGAGAATTAGACTTTTTGTAAAGAATATTCGTCAAAGTAAAATAAATGTAACCGTTTCGGCTTAATCAGTGTCTAACCAAACCGGCATAA
>JALZOE010000268.1 GCA_030857325.1 Acidobacteriota bacterium | reverse complement strand
AAGAAAATCCGCTGCCCGCGCCCTTTCCGATGAACTACGTTACGGATTTAACACTCGTCGGACAGGAACTCGACTGGCAGCCGGAAACTGATTTGGACGAAGGATTAAAAAAATTGTTTTGATTTAGAGGTAAACGACGAATGATTAGTATCGTGTTGACATTTGATAAATTGCCGCTCAACGAACTTCTGTTTCTTAAAAGACGATTTTACGGGCATTTTACGTCGCTAAAACAACTTATATCGCATCTCGCATCCGTTCCGAATTAGTTTTATTTAATTCCATCCGACTACTTAACAAAACAAATCGGTGGTGTTTCACAATTTATGCCGTGAAAATTCTCTTCGGAATAGATGATAACGAACAGATGAAAAATGCGACATATAACACGAAAGAATTTATCCGTTATCATCTTTCATCTTTAATCTGTTCCGAAGAGAATTATTTGAAAAGACATCAGCATAAAATCTGAAACACTACCAACAAATCTAAAGATAAAAGTTGGAGCTGAAAGAAAAAGCAGTGCCGGTTTATCATAAACCGGCGCTGCTTTTCTTCTTCCACTCTCAACGCGGTAAAATAATTTACTGCGGTAAGCCTTGTTTTTTAGCTTCGTCCTTTGCGGTTTTGGCAACTTCTTCGGCGCCTTCCTTAACCGTATTCGTTACGTCTCCGGCAGCATCTTTGACGGTATTGCTTACTTCACCGGCGACCTGCTGAACTTTACCGATTGCATCACGGGCGGTTTCCTCCGCCTTTTGCAAAAGGTTTTCGCGCGTTTCGCCCATCAGACGATTTTCAGTCCGGGTTGACGGAAACGCCATACCGACAGCCGCGCCGAGCGCCAGCGCCACCGCGCCGATGGCGAGCGGATTTTCATCCATATAATATTCATACTTCTCTTGCGCCGAACCGGCAACATCTTTGGCTTTGGCGCCGAGATTGCCGACTTGTTTGTAAGCTCCGCTGGCGGCGCTGCTAACTGTATCGGAAACCGTTCCCGCAACATTGCCGACCGTTTCCGAAACTGTTCCCGCAACATTGCTGACCGTGCCGGAAACCGCGCCCGCCGCGTCGCTGACCGTGCCGGAAACTGCGCCCGCCGCGCTGCTGACGCCTTCATAAGCGGAGTTGGCTACGCCGCCCATTTTGTTTTGAGCGGTTTTAAGCGTCGATCTTCCGCCCCGCGACGAAAAATTTCGTCCGCGGTAATTGTTCGCCGTATCGTAATCGCTATTAGAATCGCTTTCATAATCGCTCTCATAATCGCTTTCATTTTCATAACGATACGTCGAACGTTTTTTTGAAGAAAAACCATTAATCAAAAGCATTCCGAGACCCAATCCGATTAAGGACAAAGCAACCGGATTTTGACTCGCGGAGCGCCCTACACTTGTTTTGCTCATTTCGTTCATTCCTTTATCTACATAGCTCATAATTGTTCCCACCCTTCCTATTGTCGCTTCATAAACGGAGTCTTTCGCCGTGTTAATCGCGCTGCTTATATGATCCGAAACCTCGTCCTTGACCTGTTCGCTGATGTTTGAAAAACTGAGTCTTTCCTGAATAGCGTTAATCGTATCGCCCAAATTACTGCGGGTTTCCTCGATTTGCTCTCTTATTTGTTCTGTATCGGCGGTTATCTCATCATCCGGCGTCGATTCGGTATCGCTGCTTGTTAAGTCATCAGTCGAACGATTTTCAATATAAACGTCGTCAGACACGTCCGTTGTTCTAATAACGGCATTCGTTCCCTGACTTCGTAACTGCGTTTCTTCTTCTAGCTCACTTGATCTTTCAGCCATTGTGCATCCTCCTTAATCGTTTCAACTGTTTGAGTCGGCGTCAGTTCGATATTTTTCAGAGCGCTTAAAGCCGACATAATCATTACGGCGGCGACGATAGCTACGACAATGCCGACGATTAACGCTGCCGCCCACGCCGGAAGAACGTATGATAAGCCGATTATCAGCGCGGTGATAAACGCGAGCAGAGCCGCGTAGCCGATTGCGCCGCCGACAACCAGATAACCGACGTTTGTTCCGACCTTGACGGCTTTCTGCGTCAGCTCGACCTGCGCCAGAGCGACTTCCTGCTTAACCAGATTACTAGTTTCGGTGGCAAGTTCTGAAAAAAGATCGCCTAAGGATTTTTCCTCTTTTACCAATATTTCCTGTGCCATAACTAGCCTCCTTTATTTTGTGAAGCAGCACTTGGAGTCGCTCCGCCGCCGGTCTGTAAATTTCCGCCCCTGTCTTCCTTACGAATCAGCGGTTTTACCTGCGTGTTTTGGCTGTTTCTTACACGGTCATCCTGATTTCCGGCAAAACGCCCGCCGCCTTGATTTTGCGGGCGACGCATCAGCGCCTGATTGGAGTTTCCGCTTTTAATAAATCTGGCAGCCATAATGCCGAGCGTAAAGGCTCCGCCGAGAAATAAAGCCGGATTGCTCTGAGCCAGACTTTTAACGTCTCTGACCAGTCCGTTAAAATCTTTTCTTTCAATATAGCCGGAAAGTTGTTCGACTTTTTCGGCTATCGTGTCGCTGTATTGAGCGGCGGTATTGGTGACGCCGTTCGGCTGTTCGCCGCCGCGCAGCGTTTCGCCTACCTGCCGAATACTGTCGGCAACGCTCGATAATCCTTGTGTCAGATTAGTTTTTTGTTCGTCGATTACCGTTGTCGCTTTCTCGGCAGCAAAACCGTATGCCTGGCTGGCGACCGCTCCGGTCGATTCTTTTGCCTGATTCAAAACGTCTTTGACCGCGCCGGTATCGCCGCGGACGATGTTTCCCACCTGGTCGGCAAGCTGGCTGTCTGCCGCCGGCGTTGGTTGTCCGCCGCCCGCGCCTTGAGCCTTTTGCGTATTACCCTCGGATTTGCCCGTCGAAGAAGTCGCATTCTGTTGATTATTCGTTTTGTTTTCGGCTTTCGGCGCCGAATTGTTCGATTGTGTTTTGTCTGTATTTTCCATTTTATAAAATCCCCTTTCCCGAATTATTTTTGTAGATATGGTCTTGTCTTTAATCTACGAAATCGTTTATCAAACAAATCGAATTAAAAAACTTTCGATTATTTACTTTGCCTGAGCAAAATTAAACGACAAAACCAAACTTCCAGGTTAATTTTTTCTCGTCTGTATGAAAAACAAACGAAATTTAGTCTGTTTACTTCTCTGTCGCAATAATTATGCCAATAATTGAATTTAGGGCTGATAATTTCAGAGGCGGGCGCGGTTACGGAATTAAATTTTTTGATTTACCATATTTAGAATTAAATTTTTTCGTGGCGGAACAAACCGTATAAATTTCAAAAAAAGTTTTCGGTTTAATCCGTTAATCGCATCGGTTGTATTATTTTAATTCAAAATCGCCCGAAAACTGCTTATCGCCGATTTGTGAGGTCGAGTTTTTTTTTCTTTCATACAAAGCGTTTTCCGCGATTTTGGCAATCCACCGGAAAGAGCCGCGCGCGCCCAGATGCTCGAACATCAATTTAAAGACTTTCGGGTGAATCAGCGCGGTTTTCGCCAAAACTTTTTTGAACGAATCGAAAGAAATTCTATCTTGGAAAAGCTGACGGCTAATATCTGCGTCCAAAAGACTTAAAGCCTTTATCACGGCATTCATCGTTTCGTTGACGACGCCCGGTTCGCTGCGCGGCATCGGGCGCATAAATTCGGCGAGACTCGACATCTGCGCCACGCGCGGCTCGTAAGCGTTTATTTTCGCCAGGGAATTTTCGTCGAACGCATTTTCGCGCAGAGCGTTTTCGGTTGCGAAAGTGAGTTTTTGCAGATTTCGGACGTGCGAGCCAAAGCCGCAAAACGTCAGAGGCGAAGACAATCCGGCGGCATCGCCGACGAGAAGAACTCTATCGACGGCTGTTTTTTTGACGTTGCTCCAACCCGTGTGGTGAACGCTCGGAATATAGCCGAAAACCGGCTTGACGACACGCCATGCTTTTGTTTTTGTTTTGTAGTCGGGAAGTTTTTCAAAATAATCTTCAAACAATCTAAATAAAGATTTATCAGCTTTCGATTCGACTGAATCGTAGAAGAAAAGATAAGTCGTATATTCATCTTTTTGAGCGTTTCCCGCAAAACCTTCCCAAATCAATTGGCGATTGTCGGAACTGTCTTCGGTCGAAACAAGAATTTCGCCGACGGAAAAATCCACGGTTTTTTCGTCCGTGCCGCGCAAAAAACCTTTCGCCGCCGTTCCGACCGTCGGGCAAACGTGCGTGATTGATTTTCCCGCGTTAATTTGGCGCGAAACCGGCGAGTTCGTTCCCGTCGCGTCAACAAAAAGTTTCGACGCGAAAAGTCTGCACCGTCCGTTTCTTAAATCTTCGCACTCGATTAAAACTCGTTCTTTGTTTGAAAAGGCGCGAACGAAACGCAGATTGTCGATGATTTTTGAATCGGTTTTTTTGAGTTTTTCGATTGCCAGATTTAATAATTTATCGGCTTCAATCGCCACGTCAAGAACATTTTTCATAAAAAGCGGCGGCGTTTTTATTTTGGAATTGGCGTCGTAAAATTTAACGAAACCGGTT
>JALZOE010000030.1 GCA_030857325.1 Acidobacteriota bacterium | reverse complement strand
TGCGAATCTAAATTATCTTTAACTGAAACCGGTGATGCATCTAACATATTTGTAAATCGTAAATCGTAAGTTTATTTGTCGTAACGCAAATAATTATTTTTTAGCCAACAATTAGATAAATAATTCAACACAATTGTTGCAAAGTATAATTTACCATTTACCGCCTACCATTTACCACTCGCTTTCAAGATTTACGTTGTTTAGTGCTTTGCTTGAACTCAGGCATTAGGGATCCGGCGCCGATTTCTTCGATTTCCGCGCGCATTTCCTTTATCAAACCGGAACGCATACGACCTTTGACGGCGGAAGTTTTATCTTTTGCGGCTTCGTCCAAAATCAAAAGGCTTTTGTGCCACGACGATTCGATTTCGTCGGCAAGCGTTGAAATTTTTGTAATGTCGTAAGGTACGGCGATTTGGCGACAGCCGATGCGGGCGAAAATTTGTAAATATCTGGCGGTCGATAAATCGGGACACGAAAATCGCTGGTTGCCGACTTTCAACTCGACGCCGAGAAGCGTGTGCTGAATGATTGCGCGATTTTCGCGCGTCGCAACTTCAAGCCGTGAAGCGCGCGTTCGCTGTGTCCGCACTTTGTCGCGGTAAATCGCCGGCAGCCATTCGCCGCTTAATTTTTCCTTGATTTCGGCAACAATTTCCATTTTGTGAATCGTGAATCGGGAATCGTCAATTGCAAAGAGAAGAATTTCCATTCCAATAAAAGTTTTACGATTTACGATTCACGAATTTACGACTCACGCATTTATCTTTCCGCCGTCGCCACCGACGGTCGCGAAAACCTCTCGATAACGCCTTCGCTGAAAATTCCGAAATATAAAACGCCGAAAATCGTTATGAGCAGAACCGCCGCAATCGGCATCGAAATTTTCGGCGCAAACCAATCGGTTAAGCGTTCGCGGAAGAACATCACGACGATGAGCCGCAGGTAATAATAAGCCGAAATCGCTGTATTGACGACCGCGACGACAACTAAAATCGTTAATAATGAACTTCCGGCTTCTAGCGCCGGACGAAAAACCAGGACTTTGCCCATAAATCCGGCGGTCAAAGGCAAACCGAGAAGCGAAAGCATAAAAAGCGCCAGCGCGAACGCTAAAACCGGCGACTTAAAGCCGATGCCGTTGTAATCTTCGAACTCGGTGCGGCGGTCGTTTTTCTGCGCCAGCAATGTAACAATTGCAAACGCTCCCAAATTCGTGACGGCGTAAGTCAGCATATAAAACGCGACAGCCGCGATTGCCGCGTCGCGTTTATCGGCGGTCTGCGCCATTCCCGCGCCGACAAAACCGACGAGAGCGTAACCGGCGTGGGCAATCGAAGAATACGCGAGCATTCTTTTGACGTTATTTTGAACAATCGCCGCGAGATTTCCAACGGTCATCGTCAGCATCGCCATCACGGTCAAAGCCGTAATCCACGTTTCGTGCAGCAATTCAGCCGCCGCCGCTCCGGCTATAAACGGAAATCCGAGAACGAACATTCGTATAAACGAGGCAAACGCCGCCGCTTTCGGTCCCGCCGCCATAAATCCGGTAATCGGCGACGGCGCGCCTTCGTAAACGTCCGGCGTCCAGACGTGAAACGGAACGGTCGCCGCTTTGAAGCCGAAACCGATAATGAGCATCGCCGCGCCGACGAGTAAAAGAGCGGGAAAGTTCGGATTAGCGACGCGCGCCGCAATTTCCGTTATGTTCGTCGTGCCGGTCGCGCCGTAAATCAAACCCATTCCGTAGAGCAGAAACGCCGACGCAAACGAGCCTAAAATGAAATATTTCATCGACGATTCGTTTGAGCGCAAATCGGATTTTCTAAGTCCAGCCATCACGTAAGTCGCAATCGAAAGCGTCTCTAGACCGAGAAATAAAATAACGAGGTCGTTGCCCGACGCCATAAACATCATCCCGACCGTCGCAAACATCAAAAGCGTGTGATATTCGCCGACCGGCACGTTTTCGCGGTCAGTCCAAACGGTTGAAATTAAAATCGTTATCGCCGTTACGAACAGAGCGACGAACGAAAAACTCAATCTTAATCCGTCGTTGGCGACCATTCCGTTCCACGCGTTCGTCGGAATCGTGTTGTCCCACATCGTAAACAAAACAATCGCCGCCAGCAGCAATCCGAGAAGCGAAATCGCGCCGGTAACAAATCGCTGTCGCGGCACGAAACTGTCGTAAAGCACCACGACTACACCGGTTACGGCGACAATTATTTCCGGCATAATCGCCGGAAGGCTCGCGTTCGGATTAACTAATTCTGCCAAAAATACTGTGTTCATTTTATTTTGATAATTAACTGGTCTGGATGCGCCGGATTTGTAATTACTTGACGATTTAGGCAATCAACCAGCAAATTGGTTCGCTTCAAAGCGATTTGTCCGATTATTACTTCGTCGCCCAAAACGAGCGCTTCTTCAGTTACGCGGCGTCCAAGAATTTCAAAAGAAACAGGTTCGGTTACGTCCACATTCTCGCTTGAATTGTTCGCGTATGTCGCGCGTTCTTTACGAATTAAATCCAAACCCAATCTTTGAACGACATCAATCGGCAGCACGCTCGGAATTGCTCCGGTATCGACCAAAGCATCGGTTTCATAAAAGCGAATTTCCGCTTTTGAAATTCTCCCGCGCCGAAACATCGCTTCGTCTCCGGCGTTAATAAGTTTTACTTTTACGCGAACTTCACCCATAAAAATAGTTTTACTTGCTCGCTTCCGCCTTCTCAATCGCGCCGCCCGCCTGCTTTGTCAGTCTTTCTTCAATCGCCACGACGCTTTCACGCGAGCGATTCAGAAACGGCGCGGGGTAAACGCCCATAAAAACCATTAGAACGACGAGCGGCGCAATCAAACCGATTTCGCGCCAGCTTAAATCGGACAGTTTCTTATTGTTCGGATTGGTAACTTTGCCGAATAAAACGCGCTGCATCATCCACAGCAGATAAACCGCCGCGAAAATAACGCCCGTTCCGGCAAACATTGTGGCGATATGATTGAGATTCCAACCGTTGACCGTCGCCAAAGTCGTCGAAGTCCACATTCCAATCATCGTCAGAAATTCGCCGACAAAACCGTTCAGAAACGGCAGACCGACTGAAGACATAGCGGTAATGACGAAAATCGTCGTGTAAAGCGGCATCACGTTGGCGATTCCGCCGAAGTCTGAAATCGCGCGCGTGTGTCTTCGCTCGTAGATAAATCCGACGAGCAGAAACAACGCGCCCGTCGAGATGCCGTGATTGAGCATTTGATAAAGCGCGCCCTGCATTCCCATTTCGGTAAATGAAAACATTCCCAAAATGACAAAACCCATATGCGCGACCGACGAATAGGCGACGAGTCTTTTAATATCCGGCTGAACCATCGCCACGAGCGCGCCGTAAATAATTCCGATAATCGCCAGCACGATAAAAATTCCGGCAAAATCGCGGCTTGCTTCGGGAAAAAGCGTGAAATTAAAACGCATCAAACCGTAAGTTCCCATTTTCAGCATCACGGCGGCGAGAATAACCGAACCGGCGGTCGGCGCTTCGGTGTGCGCGTCCGGCAGCCACGTGTGAAACGGGAAAACCGGAACTTTTATCATAAACGCCAGCGCAAACGCCCAGAACAAAATCGCGCCCGTTTCCGGTGAAAACAGAAGCGTTCCGGCTTTCATCGAATTGAGCAGCGTAACGTAATCGAAACTGCCCGCGCCGCCGGTCGCCGTCGCCTGCAAATAATACAAACCGATTATCGCAACCAGCATCAGCAAACTGCCCAAAGCCGTGTAAACAAAAAACTTAACCGCCGCGTAAACGCGATTCTGCCCGCCCCAGATACCGATAAGAAAAAACATCGGAACTAAGGATGCTTCAAAGAAAAGATAAAAGACGAGCAAATCTAAGGAAACGAAAACGCCGAGCATCGCGCTTTCCAATAAAAGCAGAAAAACGTAAAAAGCCGTATGACGTTTTTCAACCGCCTGCCACGTCGAGATGACGGCAATCGGCATTATAAACGTCGTCAAAACCACGAGCCACAAACTCAAACCGTCAACGCCAAAGTGAAAATTCGTGTTTATCGCTTGAATCCACGGCGTATTTGTCTCGAAATAAAAACCGTTCGCCGAAGCCGCGCCTTTATCGAACAGCAAAACGAGCGAGACGAGAAAGTTCAAAACCGTAAATCCGAGCGTCAGCCATTTCAGATGACTTTCCCGCTTCCAAACAAGCGCGTGTCCGAGTGTCAATAATGCTCCGATGACGGGAAGCAAAATCAGAATCGTTAATAAATTTCCAGTTATAAAATCCATTTTTTTCAGTGGTCAGTGGTCAGTGGTCAGTGGTCAGTTTTTTTCTGATTGCTGACGGCTGATAGCTGAAAACTATCCAATCAATCCAAATCCGTAATAAATAAAATACCCGATGACAATCAGCGCGCCGAACAGCATAAACGCCGCGTAACTGCGGACGAAGCCGACTTGAATGCCGCGCGCGACGCCGCCGAGCGCGGTAACCGAATGTCCGATGCCGTTGACGATGCCGTCAACCACGCCGACATCAAATCCCTGCCATAAACCTTTGACTGAAAATCTGGTCAGCGGGTCAACGATAAAGCCGTTGTAAAGGTTGTCGATGCGCCATTTATCTTCTAAAATCTTCGGCATACGCTTGAGCGGCTCACGCCTGAAAATAAACCAGCCGATACCGATTCCGATTGCCGCTAAAGCAACCGAAAGACCAGCCAGCAATCTTTCCGTTTGTATTTCTTCCGGCGAATGCGCTCCGTGTTCGGCTTCGGTGGCGGACGCTGGCGCGGCGTGTTCCGCCGAAGCATTTGCGGCGGCGTGTCCGCCATTTACAGCCGGCGAATGACTTGTATCTTTATGCGCGACTTTGGCGATAACCGGTTCGAGCGTGTGTTCAAAAACATTCGGAATCGCGCCGCCGCTCAAAGCATACGGAACGCCGACGAGTCCGCCGAAAGTCGAAAGAATTGCCAGAACAATCAACGGAACTGTCATCGTCCACGGCGATTCGTGCGGTTTAAAATCGGGCGCGATGTGATGATGTTCTTCGTCCTCGTCGTCATCGTGCAAATTGTCCGTTCCGTGCGCGCCGTGTCCGTGCAAATCGCCGTGCGAAGTTTGCGCGTCGTGCGCGTCGCCCGCTGCAAATGCGTTTTCTTCGGCGTGAGCCGCGTCATTCGGATGATTGCCGTCCGGCAGCGCTTCGTGAAATCTTTCCGCGCCCCAGAACGTCATCACCATCATTCTGGTCATATAAACGGCTGTCAATACAGCAGTTAAAAGTCCAATGCCCCACAGAATGAAATTCCACGTCGGCGGCAGATTCGGAGCGGCGAAAGTTTTATAAAGAATTTCGTCTTTCGAGAAAAATCCGGCGAAAATCGGGATGCCGGAAATCGCCAGCCAGCCGATCATCATCGTAACGAACGTAATCGGCATATACTTTTTCAAGTTGCCCATCCGCCGCATATCCTGTTCGTGGCGCATTCCGTGAATGACCGAACCCGAACCCAAAAAGAGCAGAGCTTTGAAAAACGCGTGCGTCATAACGTGGAAAATCGCTGCGCCGAACGCGCCGACGCCGCACGCGAGAAACATATAGCCGAGCTGCGAAACCGTCGAATAAGCGAGAACTTTTTTGATGTCGTTCTGCGCCAGCCCGATTGTCGCCGCAAAAATCGCCGTCGCCGCGCCGATTATCGCCACGATAAACATCGCCATCGGCGCGTTTTGAAAAAGTCCGTTACAGCGCACGACAAGATAAACGCCCGCCGTAACCATCGTCGCCGCGTGAATCAACGCGGAAACCGGCGTCGGTCCAGCCATCGCGTCGGGCAGCCAGGTAAAAAGCGGAATCTGCGCCGATTTTCCCGTCGCGCCGATAAAAAGCAGAATCGCGGCAGTCGTCAAGCCGCCCGCGAACAACGCGCCGAAAGTGAACGGGTCAGCCGCCATCTGCGCGAGTATTCCGAGCGAGCTATTAACTTGAACGCCGTCAACAACCTTGTCGTAAAACGAAATCGAGCCGGTCAGCGAAAAGATAAGAAACACGCCCATCAAAACGCCCCAGTCGCCGATGCGGTTCATCACAAACGCCTTTTTCGCCGCTTTGCGCGCTTCGTCGCGCTTGATGTAATAACCGATGAGCAGATAAGAACACAGCCCGACGCCTTCCCAGCCGACAAACATCAGCAGAAAATTATCCGCCAAAATGAGCGTCAGCATCGCAAACATAAACAGATTTAAATACGCGAAAAAGCGATAAAACCCTTTATCGCCGTGCATATAACCTGTCGCAAAAACGTGAATCAGCAAACCGACAAACGTGATAAAACAAACGTAAATCCCCGAAAGCCTGTCCATTCCCAAACCGAAATCGGCGCGGAAATCGCCGACCTGAATCCACGTCCAAAGCTGGTCAAGAATCGGTGCATCGGCTTGCAACGCGCCCGCGTGTCCCGTCCCGATGCCGAACGCAATCATAAACGCGACGACGGTTGACACGCCGACCGCCGAACACGCGATAATTCCGCTGACCGCCTCGTTTCTCTGTTTCAGCCAGCCGCCGAAAATCCAGTTGGCGAACGCGCCGACGAGCGGCGCGAAAATTATTAGACTTAAAAAATTGTTTTCAGTCATTGAATTAGAAAATTAAATATTATTTTATGACGCTTTCAGAAAAAGTTAATTTATCGACGACTTTCGGAAACAAAGTTTTGATGGCTTCTTTAGTTTTCGCCCGAACAAATTTCCAGTTCTTGCCTTTGTCGTCCGAAACCGCAATTATGCTTCCTTCGTCGGCTAATGTTCTCTGCGAAATCTTCATCACCGTCTTTGTCGGCAAAACCGCAAACACCTGATTGTCAATCTCAATCGCCTGACTCGGCTCGCCGACTTCGTAGCTGACTATTTCTAGTCCAGTCGAGTCGAACTGTTTCATCGAAGAATTCAAAAGCGAAACGAATTTTTCTCTGCCGCCGGTCATTTCAATGAGCTTCGGATACATAAAATTGGCATACTTATCGAAATCTTTCGACAAAAACACTTTGCCCATTTCGTCGGCTTGCGTTTTGAGGTTCGGGTATGCGGTTTTTATCGCTTCGGCAACAGTTTTCGTATCTTCTGCTTTGGCTTCGGTTTTCGATTCTTTAACTTCATTCGATATAACTTTTACTGTCAATTCGTCGGTTTTGGTTTGCGTTTGTCCGCAAGCCGTTTGAAAAGCTAACAAAATGAACAAGAAAACAAATTTGTAAGATACAGTCTTCATAAAAACAATCAAAAACTTAAATCTTCATCTTCATCCTCAAACTGAAAATCCTGACGCTCAATCTCCGCCCATGTTTCCAAAACCGCTTCGCCGACATTTCTCGCCCGTAAAGTTTCCGAAACTTTTTCTTTTAATTCGGGAAACCGTAAAAGCAGAACCGCCAAATCTCGCCTGTCCGTCCAGGATTTCGGTTTGCCGTATCTCGATTGAAAGGAAATAACTTTGCTGACAATTAATTCGACGGGCGACAAAACTTGAATGTCTTCGACAATTTCCGTGTCGGGAAATTCAGCGACGAGCCGCACGTCAATCAAATGCCGATTGCCTTCCTTACGGACTTGATAAATTCTCAAACCTTTGTCGCCGATTTCCCGAACTCTGACGGCGATATGAAATTTCTCGCTTAAAAAAGTCCGCAATTCTTCGGCTAAATTTTTCGCGTCCGTTGAAAGTAAATCAATGTCCTGGGTCATTCGCGGCTCGCTGACGTAGGCGTTGACCGCAATCGCGCCGAACAAAACGACATCTTTGCGCCCGCGCAGAAAATCCAGTAACGCTTCGTGAATTGTCGCTAAAGGCAACGGCTCGCGCATCGCATATTCCTGAAATGTTAAAACGCCAGCATTCAACATTTATCATTCACCATTGAACAGCAAAGTCATTGCCGACAACCGACCGCCGACAACTAATTTTTCAAAATACTCGCGTCGTCAACGTCAATCGAAATACGGTTGCGGAAAAACGCGATGATGATTCCCAAGCCGACCGCCGCTTCCGCCGCGGCGACCGACATTACCATAAAGACGAAAAGCTGTCCGGTAACATCGCCGTAATAACGCGAAAAGGCGACGAACGTTAGGTTTACGGCGTTGAGCATCAGCTCGATGCACATAAACATTCCGATGGCGTTCCTTTTAAAAATCACGCCCGTCGCGCCGATTGTAAATAAAATTCCTGAAAGTGCTAAGTATGTCGCTAAACTCGGTTCCATATTCAAGTCCAAAGTCCAAAGTCCGAAGTCCGAAGTCCGAAGACTAAAGAACGATGACGCGGGACGAAATTTAAATCAGTCTTTTTAATTCTTCCAGATTCGTCCGCTCGTCGAAAACGGCGCGAATCTGAATCTTGAAATCGGGCAGAACGATGCTGGTTATCGTTCCGTCTTTGGCTTTCAGTAAAAGCTCGTATTCTTCTTCGCCGCGTAAAAAATACTGTTCGATTGTTTCGTTGTCGGCGTCGATAATCCAATATTCGCCAACGCCGTGCGCCGCGTAATCGAGAAATTTTACCGCGCGGTCTTTTTCGGCTGTCGATTTCGACAAAACTTCGATTGCCAAATCCGGCGCGGGAAAACGCATCTGCCCGCGCTCGAATTTTTCGCTTTTTTCTCGTCCGAAAAAGCAAATGTCCGGCTCGTAATCGTTACGCGTGAGCGAAACGAGAATTTTTTCGATTCCGACAAAACCCGAATTGTTTTTTATAACGTGCGCGTTTAATAATCCGCAAAGCAGCTTTGTCGCCGAATTGTGTTCCAACTTTACAGGCGAGTGAAAGATGATTTCGCCGTTGATAAACTCCATTTTTTTGTTTTCGTCAACGATTTCGTAGAAACGTCCGCGTTCCGCTTTTTCTTTTTCGAGCGCGCGCCGAATCTTTTCCGCTAAAATCGCGGCGTTCGGCATCTCCAAAATTTGATTGAGCGAAACAGGCATTTTTAATAAATTTATTCTTAAAGTCTAATGCGAAATTCGTCTTTTATTTCTTCTTCGTTGCGTCTTTCCAATTCTTTATCGACGACGATTTCCAGTTGCGGCTGTTCCAGACGCCGCGCCAGCATTACCGAGCCGACAACCGCCATAAGAAGCAAAATTCCGACAATTTCGACCGGCAAAAGATATTCCGTATACATTCCCGTGCCGATGCTCAGGGTTTTGCCGACCGTTTCGTCGACTTCAATGTATTGATTCGGTTTTTTGCTGACGGCGTAAAAAATAAAAAACGTCTGCGCCAGCAGTATCAAACCCAAAACCGCGCCGACGGCGTATAAATGCTTTAACCGACCGAGCGTCGTATCTTCATCGAGATTTAGAAGCATAATGACGAAAACGACAAGGACCATAATCGCGCCCGCGTAAATCAAAATCTGCACGGCGGCGATAAACGGCGCGGCGAGCAAAACGTAAATACACGCCAGCGAAATAAGAACGCCGACCAAGGAGATCGCCGAGTAAAGCGGATTTTTGTGATAGACAAGCGAAATCGCGCAAGCGATGGCGAGTCCGGCGAACAGAAAAAATAAAGCGGAAGTAACCATTTTTATTAAGTGATAAGTGATAAGTGATAAGTGATAAGTGGAAGAAAAATTCTACAAATTATTCACTGTTCGCTTATCAGCTATTTAAAAAATAAACCAAAACAATCGTCAAAATCACGTTTGCCAGCGCGACCGGCAACAGGAATTTCCAGCCGAAGTTCATCAGCTGGTCAAACCGAAAACGTGGCAAAGTTCCTCGAACCCAGATATAAAAGAAAAGGAAACCGCAGATTTTCGCTATGAACACGAAAACGCCGATTGCCGCGTAACCGACCGAACCGACCGCAAACCAGGTAATATCATAATTTGCCGCCAGCCAGTTGCCCGCACGACCTACTCCCGGAAAATACCAGCCGCCCAGAAACAGCGTCGCGCCTACTACGGAAACCGTGAACATGTTGACGTATTCGCCCATAAAAAAGAGCGCGAATTTGAGCGCCGAATATTCGGTGTGAAAACCGGCGACGAGTTCGGTTTCAGCTTCCGGCAAATCGAACGGAATGCGGTTCGTTTCGGCAAACGCGGCAATCAAAAAGACTACAAAGCCGATAAACTGCGGAATGATAAACCAGCGAAACGGCGAATTTATCTGCGCGTGAATGATTCCGTTAAAATCGAGCGTTCCGGCGAGCATAACGACGCCGATTAACGACGCGCCCATCGCCAATTCATAGGAAATAAGCTGCGCCGACGAACGCAGCCCGCCCATCAATGAATATTTATTGTTTGAAGACCAGCCGGCGAGCGCGATGCCGTAAACTCCGACCGACGTAATTCCGAGAACAAACAAAACGCCGACATCGATTTGGGCAATCGTCAACGGAATCCGCTTAATATTTTCGCCCAAACCGTAAGGCAGAAAAGTCAAATCGACGTTGGTTATCGCCGGACCGAACGGGTAAACAATCATCGGCATCAGCGCGCAGGTAACGGCGACAATCGGCGCGAGAAAATAAACGAATTTCGTCGATTTGTCGGGAACGATGTCTTCCTTCAAAATAAATTTCAAAAGGTCTGCAAACGGCTGCATCATTCCCCACGGTCCGACGCGGTTCGGTCCGATGCGT
Organism: Acidobacteriota bacterium; assembly: GCA_030857325.1. Lineage (GTDB taxonomy): Bacteria > Acidobacteriota > Blastocatellia > Pyrinomonadales > Pyrinomonadaceae. Next base: position 1,766 of record JALZOE010000030.1, on the reverse strand, counting down.
CCCTGAATCCAGCCCAAAACTTTGCGTTCCGCCAAAACCGTGTAGGCGACAATCATCATCACGACGCCGAACGCGACGGTTGCCGCGCCGAAAAGCACGACGACGGGGAACATTGATTTTATGACAGCTTCCATATCTCGAATCTATATCGTTTAAAGTTCAAGAATTACCGCGTTTTCTACGCGGTAGTTATTCAAAATTCTGTTTTAAGCAAATCTGATTTCACGACAAAACAAATTGAAAGCAGTGTTTAACTGTTTTCAATTTATTTCTCAATTACTTTGTGCGCGACGTTTTCTTTATCTTCAATTTTATCGCCGACGCCGACCGCCGCCGCGAGCGCAAAATTTTCGACGCGCGGCGTTCCGTCCAGATTAAATTGGACGAGCGGCGAAACCAGCAAATTTTCCGGTTTCGGATTGCCGTGCGCGAGCAGGTGAAACTGCGGTGTTTTGCTCGTCAGAGTCGTTAAGCGATGAAGTTTATGTCCAACTTTCGGCTTGACTGTATTTTTACCCGGCTCGTCCGGCATCGCATCGACTTTTTGTTTCAGTATTTCAATTTCTCCGGTCAAATCAAGTTTTTCGACAATCTGATGTTTAACCTGCACCGGGCGCGATTCGTCCTTCAAATGCGGGTAACGTATTCCTTCATAAGCCGGAATCGCGTCGGCGAGCGCCTTGAAAACCGCCGTTGCCGCAAAGTTGTAGCCGAAATCGACGCCCATTTCTCTGGCAATCAAAGACGTTATCGCCCAATCCGGCTTCGATTGATTGACCGGCTCGATTGCCTGTCGAACTCGCTGGACAAAACCCGTGTTGTTGGTATAAGTTCCGTCAACTTCGGCAAAACTCGCCGCGGGCAGAACAACGTCGGCAAAATCCGTCGTCGCCGTTTCAAACAATTCCTGGACGACGACAAAATCTTTATTCGCAAGCAGTTTCGCGTCGTCTTCCGAAAGACTCCCGCCGATTAAAAGCGATTTGGAATTTCTTAAAACTCCGGCAAGCGATTTTTTGCCGGCGGACATATCGTTTGCGCCGACTGAATTGTTATAGAGCGGCAATGGATGTAACAGAACACGACGATTTTCCGAACCGAAATTTGCCGCCGAATTAGCGATAACCGCCTGCGCTTCGGGCGACAAATCTCTGCCGAGCATTATGATAAAATCACCCGCCGATTCGCCGATTGTTTTCAGCAGCTCATCGATTTCCGATTGCGCCGCGCCGATTTTTTTCAAAATCGCTGTATCGGGAGCGTCGGCGAAAGCGAGCGCGAAAGCGTCGAACGAACCTTTGTTGATATGTATAAACTGCGTCGCCTGTTCGGTTATCCGAATCGTCGTGTCGTGAACGACGATAAAGTTCGCGCCGTCATTTCTCACGGCTTGCCGAATCTGTTTGCCTGTAAAAGTTTGTTCTTCTTCCGGTTCGCCGCCGATTAAGAGAATCGTTTTAGCGTGGCGAATTTCCTTGTGCGTGCAAAGCGGAACGCTCAGATTATCGAAAACCGGAGCTAAATCGTAAGCGTCCGAAACCGCGAAATTGTCTGTGCTGGCAACTTCTTCGGCAAATCTTTTGAGCGTAAAAACCGATTCGTTCGTCAATCTCGCCGAAGCGACGACGCCGATATTGTTTCCGCTTTCCTTAAACTTATTAGCAACAAAATGAATCGCGTCGTCCCACGTTGCCGGAATCAATTTTCCGCCTTTCGTATAACGAATCAGCGGCGTTTTTATGCGGTCGGCGTGGTTGATAAATTCG
>JALZOE010000267.1 GCA_030857325.1 Acidobacteriota bacterium | reverse complement strand
CGCAGCGAATACTGCTGTCGTGCTTCAATCCTTCATCAACGCCGACGCTGACTTTTGTCAGCAAATTATTATAGATTGTGTAAACAGGCGCGCAAATTACAGAGCTATAATTTGTTTCAATAAAATGCCGGCGGCTGACGATGACATACACGCGAAATCTTTTCGGGTCTTCTTTGCCCGTCGTCTCGACCGCTCGTTCAATTGACATTTTGCCGTTCTTTTTAAGCCATTCGTCTAAAGAACCGTCGGGCGCGTATTCGCTGACGATGACGATTTGCCCGTCGTATTCGTCGGCGTCGATAATCGGCAAAATGTTCGGATGACCGCTCGCCTGTTCCCAAAGCTGGGCTTCCTGTTTGATTGTTTCGTGGTCAATCTGCTCGTCGTGCGGAAGTTTGACGGCGACTTTCGTGGTTACGAATTTAGATTTGCGTTCGGCTAACCAGACTTCGCCGAAACCGCCTTTCCCAAGTTTGCGAACAAGAATGTAAAGTCCGATTTGTTGTTTTTCACGGAACATAGTTGTTGAAACTTTGTTTTTGCGAGAAGTTTAGCAAATTGTAATGATGAATTGCGAAAGTTTTTAACCGTTTAAAGCATTGCGCTGAATCGTAAAAAGTTCGTTGACGCCTTTTTCGGCGAGTTCGAGCATCTGGTTCATCTGCTCGCGGTTGAACGGTTCGCGTTCCGCCGTTCCCTGAATTTCGATAAATTTTCCGCTTCCCGTGCAGACGATGTTCATATCGACTTCGGCGGCGGAATCTTCGGTGTAGCACAAATCTAAAATTACGGTGTTTTCGATTATCCCAACGCTGATTGCGGCGACTTCCGAGAGAAGCGGCGATTTTTTCAACGTGCCTTTTGCCACAAGTCTTTTGCAGGCGAGGTTTAGGGCGACATACGCGCCGGTAATCGAAGCGGTGCGCGTGCCGCCGTCGGCTTGGATAACGTCGCAGTCGAGAAAAATCTGGCGTTCTCCGAGCGCCTTTAAATCGACGACGGCGCGCAGGCTTCGACCGATTAGGCGCTGGATTTCCTGAGTTCTGCCCGACGGACGCTGCGTTTCGCGGTTCGTTCTGGTGTGCGTGGCGCGCGGCAGCATCGCGTATTCAGCCGTTACCCAGCCGCTCCCCTTATTTCGCAGAAAAGGCGGAACTCGTTCTTCGACGGTCGCCGTGCATATAACTTTCGTGCCGCCGACTTCGATAAGCGCCGAGCCTTCGGCGTAAGGCGAAACATTCGGCGTGATGCGCGTGTTTCTCAATTGGTCAAATGTTCGATTGTCTGTTCGTGTATAAGTCATTTTAGGTTTTTGTCCACAGATGAACACAGATGAACACGGATATTTTAAAAGATTAAAAGAGATGGAAGGAATGAAAAACAATTCTAAAAATCATTTGTATTTCTCTGGTTATCCTCGTTTATGCCGTTAATTTTCCTTTCATAAATCCGTGTTTATCCGTGTTCATCTGTGGATAATTTTTCTTTTAACATTTCAAAGCCGAAACTTCGACTGCTTCTAATTTTGCGGGTTTCGCGCCCAAAAATCTTTCGGCGACGCGAGCGAATCTTTCAGCCGCGTCGGTTACATAGAAATGGTCTAAATCGTCGCATAACCTTCGCTTGCTCACTCTTTGAGGCGGTTTGTCGTTTGCCAGATTTTTTTCGTTTAATAATTTTTCAACCGCTTCGGCGCACGCTTCGCCCGAATCGATGAGAATAACACGTTTTCCGATTGTCGTCTGAATCACGCCGCGCAGAATCGGGTAATGCGTGCAGCCCAAAACGAGCGCGTCAACTTTTTGACGGACGATTTTTTGCAGATATTTTCCGGCGATTGAAACGGTTTCCGGCTCGTCTGTCCAGCCTTCTTCGGCGAGCGGAACAAAAAGCGGACACGCCGCCTCGAAAATCTCCGCGTTCGCGTTCGCCCTTTTTATCGCTTCGGAATAAGCGCGGCTCTGCACCGTCGCTTCGGTTGCGATGACGCCGATGCGCGGGTTTTCCTTGTTTTTTGTCAGCGCGACGGCTTTTCCCGCGCCCGGTGCGATGACACCGATTGTTTCGACGCCGATTTGCGCGCGGATTTTCGCCAGCGCCAGCGCCGACGCCGTGTTGCAGGCGACGACCAGAAGTTTTATGTCGCGCGCGGCTAAAAACTGCGCATTTTCTATCGCGTAACGCTCGACCGTGGCGAGCGATTTTGTGCCGTAGGGAACGCGCGCCGTGTCGCCGAGATAGACGAAACGTTCCCGCGGCAATTGTTTATGCAGCGCGCGATAGACGGTTAAACCGCCGACACCTGAATCAAAGATTCCGATTGGCTGATGTTTTACGATATATGTCTCCCTAATATAAGGTCGGTTCTGATTTGCGGTGTAAAACGTGAATCACGCGGGAAATCATTCGCGGCATCGCGGCTGACACCTTCGAGATGCGCCGGTAAATTCGTGCAAGTGTAATCCGGCGGCGTGCTTAACGGATATTCAATATATTGATATTTTGTTATCATTGAATTCTGTTAAATCATATTTTTTCAAAAAGCGAAAGTCCCGGTTGTGCATTCTAATTCAGAAAGCGCGGCTCGAAAAAGGCTTGACGCAAGAACAACTTGCCGAAAAATGCGGCACGAATAAGGCTTATATTTCAAAAATTGAAAACAATATCAAAGACGTTAGTATTTCGACATTACGAAAAATCATCGAAGTCGGACTCGGCGGACAGCTTGAGCTTTCAATTAAACTTTAATCGGCTATGAGGTAAAAATGGAAAATTTAATCGAATGCAATCCGAAAATAATGCTCGGCAAGCCCGTGATTAAAGGAACGCGCATCACGGTTGAGTTGATTTTGGAGAAACTCGCGGCGGGCGAAAGCGTCGAAGAAATTCTGTCGCGCCATCCGCATTTGAAGCGCGAAGCCGTCTCCTCAGCCGTGCATTTCGCATTGGAAAATTTACGAAAAGATTTTCCGGCGCGTTCGGAGAATCAGAAATTGTTGGATGCGCTTAATGATGCTTATGCGAATGACACGGATGAAGAAGAAAAGGAATTTTTGCGATTGGCGAAAATTAAACAGGCGCAAATTTTAGACGAGTGGAAATAAATCAAGGCGACATTTTCTGGTTTGATGCCGGAGAGCCGAGAGGCTTATCGCCCGCCTATTCGCGTCCGGTGGTTGTGATTCAAAATAATGTTTTCAATCGCAGTCCGCTCGGCACGGTTTTGGTTTGCGCCTTGACTACAAATCTTCGCCGCGCCAAAGCACCCGGAAATGTTTTGCTCGATGAAAACGAGGCAGATTTGCCGAAACAAAGCGTCATCGTTGTTTCACAGGTGCTGACGATTGATAAATCGGAACTAATTGACAAAATCGGTGCTTTATCGAAAGAGCGCATTAACGAGATTTTGGAAGGCGTCAAACTTTTGACCGAACCGCGCGAAGTTGACGAGGAGATTGAATAAAATTTTATGCACAACCATTGGCGTTCAATTTTGCTTTTGATTTGTCTGACGGTTTTGTTTCAAACATTTGTTTTGATGTGAGTAAATTATATTTGAGCATTCATTATAAGAAACTAACGTATATTTAAATATCCTTATTTAAATGAAGGGTGTGCATAATTAAATATCAATAATATCAATGGTTTAGAAACGGGCTGCTGCCCGCTATTCGCGGACATCAACGGAAGGCGGGCTACTGCCCGCCTCTAAACCTAACAATGATAATTTTTAACAAAAATGAATTACGCACAGGCTTTATTTAAATATCCTTATTCAAATAAGGATATTTAAATAAGGAAAGATTATGAAAAGAACAAACATAAATTTAATTGTAACAGTTTCTGCATTTTTGGTTGGCGTTGCTTTAACTTGGGCTTGTCTGTATTTTGTTCCAGTTAAAACCTTTACGACCGGAACATCTCCACAGATAGAAACTAAATCAGGAGATTTGGAAGTTAATTTCAAGCGAATTTATAAACACGAAACAGTTTATGTCGCCGAATTTGAAGTCGTAAATAATAGTACGCAGGACGTTTACTTTATGGGCTATTCAAAAAATCTAATCTGTGGATTTAATTTCAAGGACGTCGACGGTTTAGTTAGTTGGGACTTACTTAAATTTGATTATTCTTCTTGCAGTTGCGGAACAGGTTTACAAAAATTAAATCTTGCGTCGGGAGAAAAAACATCTTTTGAAATTACCGTTCCTGACAAAAGAAAGAATGTCTTTCAAGTAGGGTTTGATTTTTATACAAAAAATGACCGTCAATTTACGCTTTGGAGCGAAAACATTTCAAAAAAAGAAAGTAAATAAATTTTATAAAGAGGCAATTATGACAGACCAAAAAAATCCTTTAGGCTTAAAAAAAATACATCACGTCGAGTTTTACGTCGGCAACGCCAAGCAAGCCGAGTTTTATTATCGGAAGGCATTCGGGTTTTCGCGCCTTGCGTATTCGGGGCTGGAGACGGGGAATCGGGAGACGGCTTCGTATGTCGTGCGGCAGAATCGGGCGGCGTTTGTTTTGACGACGCCGCTGTCGGGCGAACACGCGGCG